>DASWWB010000923.1:0-20514 GCA_036406115.1 Herpetosiphonaceae bacterium | reverse complement strand
CGCCGGCGGGGCTCGCGGCGGGCGGCACGGCGTCGGTCGCCATGTTGGCGATTGGCACCGTCTGGCGCTGGGCGATGATCGGCTGGGCGGCGGTGGGCGCGTCGGATTGCTTGAGAATCGCCGCCAGCCGCTCGGCGACCTCGGCCATGGCCGGGCGGGCGGCGGGGTCGGCGGCGGTCATGCCCGCCAGCAGCGCCTCGATCGCCGGGGCGCCGGCCGGCAAGTTTGATTCGTTGAGCGGCAGCCACTGGCGCTCGCCCGTCTCGGACGGCACCGGCACCGAGCCCGCCAGCATCTCATACAGCATCACGCCCAGCGCGAAGACATCGGCGGCGGGGGCCGGCGGGTGGCCGTACAGCCGCTCGGGCGCCAGATAGAGCGGCGTGCCGCGGATCAGCTCGCACTCGGCGCCGGCCGCCTCGGCGACGCCGAAATCCAGCAGCAGCGCCCCTTGCTCGGGCGTGATTTGCACGTTGTGCGGTTTGACATCGCAGTGGATGAAGCCCTGGCCGTGGATTGTGTCCAGCGCCGTAGCGATCTGGCGGGTCCAGCGCAGGGCCTGCTCGGGCTTGACCGGCAGCATGGTCGCCAGCAGCCCGCCCGGCACCAGCTCCTGGACGAAATAAGGGCCGTAGCGCGGGTCGTCGCCCACGTCGTAGACCCGGGCGATATGGGGATGATTGAAGCCGGCGGCGATGCGGGCCTCGCGCTGGAACTGGGCTAGGGTGTCGCCGCTGGCGTTTACGTCGGGGCGGAGGACCTTCAGCGCCACATCGCGCTCAAGCTGGAGGTCGCGCGCGGCGTAGACCGTGGCCATGCCGCCCTGGCCGAGCACGCGCTGGATGTCGTAGCGATTTCCGATTGTGGTCATGGCGGGCCTTTCTGCTGTCACTCGGGGCTGGTTAAGCCAAGAATCGGGCCGCCGATCCGCGCCCCGGCCGATGGCTGGCGGGGCGGAGCGTGTATAATGGGGCCGACGCCCGCCGGGCGCTGTGTTTGAGGTGTTTCCTATGCGCAAATATCTGAGTTTGTTCTTGCTCTGCGCCCTGCTGCTGACCGGCTGCGGCCTGGGCGGCTCCGCCGAGCCGACGACGGCGCCCGCCCCCGCCGGCGAGGGCGAGGCCGAAACCGTCGGCGGCCAGGGCAATCTCATCCTCACCCTGGGCGACGACCCGGCCACCCTCGATCCGCCGCTGATCGGCGATGTTTCCTCCGCCTTCCTGGCCCGCCAGCTGTTCAGCGGCCTGGTGCGCCTCAGCGACGAGCTGGAGGCGGTCCCCGATCTGGCCGGCGAGATCAAGGTTTCCGACGACGAGCGCGTCTACACCTTCCTGCTGCGCGCCGACGCCGCCTTCGCCGACGGCACGCCGATCACCGCCGACGATGTGCGCTGGAGCCTGGAGCGGGCGACCGACCCGGCGACCGGCCCGGTGGTCTCCGCCACCTATCTCGACGATATCGACGGCGCCCTGGAGAAGCTGGACGGCCAGGCCGACTCGCTGAAGGGCCTCAAGGTGGTCGACGACCGCACCCTCGAAATCACGCTCCGCGCCCCCAGCTCGCTGTTCCTGCTCAAGCTCACCAACCCGCCGTCCTTTGTCGTCGACCGCCGGGCGGTCGCGAAGGGCGATGATTGGACCGAGAGCCCCAACGGCTCCGGCCCGTTCGTGATCGACTCCTGGGAGCACCGCCGGCGCATGGAGCTGGTGCCGAACGCGCGTTACTACGGCGCGCCGGCCAAGCTCGGCCGCGTCACCTTCCTGATCGGCGCCGAGGGCGCCAACCAGCTTGGCCTGTATGAGAACGGCGATGTCGATGTGGCCGGGATCGGCTCCTTCGACCTCGACCGCGTCAACAACGTTGCCGATCCGCTCCACGGCGAGCTGCGCGAGACGCCCCAGCTGGCGCTGACCTATCTGGCCTTCAACGTCAACGAGCCGCCGTTCGATGATCCCAAGGTCCGCGAGGCCTTTTCGCTGCTGATCGACCGCAACAAGCTGGCGGAGGTCAGCTTCAACGGCACAGTCGCGCCCGGCCGGGGCGTGCTGCCGCCGACGATGCCCGGCGCCGATCCCGCCAAGCTGCCGGAGCCGACGGCCGACGCCGAGCGCGCCAGGCAGCTGCTGGCCGAATCAAGCTACGGCAGCGCCGACAAGCTGCCGCCGATCGTGGGCTACACCAGCTCGGCGGGCGTCTCGCTGCTGGCGCAGATCGCCAAGGATGAGCTGGGCGTCAATGTCGAGCTGCGCTCGCTGGATCGATTCGGCTCCTATCTCCAGGCGCTGCGCGAGAACAACTACACGATGTACGACCTGAGCTGGATCGCCGACTATCCCGACCCGCAGAACTTCCTGGAGGTCCTGTTCGGCGCCAACAGCCCCTACAACCGCTCCGGCTACAACAATCCGGAGTTCGAGTCGTTGATCGCCAAGGCCAAGGCCGAGCCCGACGAGGCCAAGCGCGGCCAGCTCTACCGCGAAGCCGAGCAGCTCCTGATGAACGACCACGTCGTGATCCCGCTGTACCACAGCACCGACTTTTCGCTGGTCAAGCCCTATGTCGACGGGTTGACGATCACGCCGCTGGGCATTCTCAATCTGACCGGCGTGTCGCTGCGCCGCTAGGAGGCCGCATGGATTTTCGCTCCGCGCTGGACACGCATCTGGCGGCGCTCCGCTCCCGCGATCTGGCGGGCTTCCTGGCGACCGTCGCCAACGACGACGAGGTCTCGCTGGTTATGCCGAACGGCGCGCTGGTGCGCGGCTTCAGCGGCGTCACCGATTTGCATCAAGCCTGGTTCGCCGATCCCGATTGGACGCTGGACGCTGAGATTCTGCGCACCCTGGAGACGGGCGAGATGGCCCTGGCCCTGCTGCTGGTCGATTACCGCGACCTGGACGCCGAGGGCCGGCCCTACCAGAAGCGCTACTATCTGAGCCTTGTGTTTGCCAAACGCGACGACCGCTGGCTGCTGGTGCATGATCAGAACACTTTCACCAGCCCGGCTTGAGCTTTGAGGATATGTTATGCCTATCACTCCCCGCGCCTACCGCGGCATGCGCGATCACCTGCCCGAGGCGATGCGCCTGCGCAACTACATCACCGATACGATCATCGGCGTGCTTGAGCGCTACGGCTTCGAGCCGATGGCCACGCCGATCATCGAGTACGCCGACACGATCGAGGGCAAAGTCGGCGACGAGGAAAAGCTGCTGTTCCGCCTCCAGTTCGGCGACAGCGCGCTAGCCCTGCGCTACGACCAGACCGTCTCGCTGGCCCGGGTGGTCGCGCAGTACGAGAGCAAGATCACGCTGCCGTTCAAGCGCTACGCCCTCGGCCAGTCGTTCCGCGGCGAGCGCCCGGCGCGCGGCCGCTACCGCGAGTTCTGGCAGCTGGACGTCGATATTGTCGGCAGCGACAGCCCGATCGCCGACGCCGAGATCGTGGCGGTGGTGATCGAATCGCTCCAGGCGCTGGGCTTCGCCGGCGCCCGCACGCTGCTCAACCACCGCGAGATCCTGGGCGGCATCGCCCGGGTGGCCGGCGCTGACGGCGAGACCGCCGCCGGCGTCTACCGCGCCATCGACAAGCTCGACAAGATCGGCCTCGACGGCGTGCGCGACGAGCTGGCCCGCTACGGCGTCGAGCCCGCCGCCAGCGAGAAGATCCTGGAGTTCGTCAGCCTGACCGGCGACACCGGCGAGCTGCTTGACCGGCTGGGCGAGCTGCTGGCGGGCGACGAGCTGGCCAGCGCCGGCGTGGCCAATCTGCGCCAGGTGGTGGCGGCGCTCCAGGGCTTGGGCCTCGATCCCGCCAAATACGCGGTGGCCCCGGCGCTGGCGCGCGGCCTGTCCTACTACACCGGCGTGGTGATCGAGGCGGTGCTGGATGAGCCGCCGATGGGCTCGCTGCTCGGCGGCGGCCGCTACGACAATCTGATCGGCATGTTCAGCAAGCGCTCGCTGCCCACGGTCGGCATCGCCTTCGGCATCGAGCGGATGCACGACGTGATGGAGGAGCTGGGCATGGGGCCGAAGGTCGAGCGGCCGATCGGCGCCTATGTCACGGTTTTCAGCGATGAGCTGGCGGCGGAGAGCATGCGCCTGGCCGGCGAGCTGCGCCAGGCCGGCGTGCCGACCATTACCGCCTACGCCCCGGGCAAGCTCGGCGCCCAGTTCAAGGAGGCCGACCGCAAGGGCGCGGCGCTGGCGCTGGTGATCGGCCCCGACGATCTGGCGGCGGGCGCGGTCCAGCTCAAGGATCTGCGCTCCGGCGAGCAGCGCGCCGTCCCGCGCGCCGAGCTGGTCGCCGCTGTCCGCCAAGCTCTGGCCTGATTGAATCACGGCGGCCCGGCGCGGAGGTGATCCGCGCCGGGCCGCTGGATTTTAGGATGGGCGCCGGGCGCTGCGCCATCTGAACCATATCGCCGGCTGAAGTATCTTCATCCTGGCCGCTAGTCGCATGCAGCGACCGGCGCCGACCAATGATGAGCCTTAGACCGAGGTCCTGCCATGGCGATCCATAGCCCTTGCCGTTCTTTCCGCCGCCCGCGCCGGGCGCTGCTGGCTTTGCTGGCGTTGGCCGCGCTCGCGGGCGCGCCCCAGCGCATCCTGCCGCCATCCGTCCATGCCGCCGCCCGGTCGCCGGCTGCTCCGCCTGCCGGCGCCAATGATAGCGTGTACGTCAAAGCCTCCAATCCCGACATCTATGATGCCTTTCACGCCGTCGCCCTGGACGGCGACACGCTGGTTGTGGGCGCGCCCGGCGAAAAAAGCGCCTCCGGCATGATCAATGGCGATCAGGCCGATAACTCGCTCCGAGGCGCCGGCGCCGCCTATGTCTTTGTCCGCGCCAACGGCGTCTGGGCCCAGCAAGCCTATCTCAAGCCAGCCGATCCGCGCGAAGACGCCTATTTCGGCTCCAGCGTGGCGATCGACGGCGACACGATCGCGGTCGGCGCCTACGGCGAAGCGACCGGCGGCTACCGGGCCGGCGCCGCCTATGTTTTTGTCCGCGCCAACGGCACCTGGACCCAGCAGGCGCGCTTGAAGGCGCCCCAGCCGCAGCCCAACGACACCTTCGGCCTGAGCCTGGCCCTGGCCGGCGACACCCTGGCTGTCGGCGGAGTTCGCACCCATGTGTTCGCCCGCGCCGGCCAGGCGTGGGGGCACCAGGCCGCGCTGGCCGGCGCGCAGCCCTGGTATGGCGCGAGCCTGGCGCTTGATGCGCGCTGGCTCGTGATCGGCGCGCCCTACGAGGCTGGCACCGGCGTCGCCGATGTGTATGAGCGAGCGGACGGGCGTTGGCTGCGGCAGGCCCGGCTGCTCGCGGACAACGCCGAGGCTGACGACTATTTCGGCACCGCCGTGGCGCTGGGCGAGCAAGCAGTCATCGTCGGCGCGCCGGGCGAAGACAGCGTTGCGCGGGGCGTCGGCGGCGACCCGGGCGACAACGGCGCCCAGGATTCCGGGGCGGCTTATGTGTTCGGCCGGAGCGGCGATCAGTGGGCGCAGCAGGCCTATCTCAAGGCCTCCAACGCTGACGCCGGGAAGCGGTTCGGCAGCCAGCTCGCCGCGAGCGGCGACTGGGCGATCGTCGCCGGCGGGGATGACAGCGGCGCCGTAAACCAGCAGGGCGACGAATCGGACACGAGCCAGCCGCAGTCGGGCGCCGCCTATTTCTTCCGCCGAAACAGCGACGGCTGGCGCCAATGGGTGTATCAGAAGGCCTCCAACACCGAGGCGTTTGACCAGTTTGGCGGATCGATGGCGATGAGCGGGACGACGGTGGCGGTCAGCTCGATGTTTGAGTCGAGCGGCGCGGCCGGCATCAACGGCGATCAGGCTGACAACAGCCGGGAGCACGCCGGCGCCGTCTATCTCGCCAGCATTCCCCAGCAGGCTGATCTGGCGGTGCGCTGTTACGGCCAGATCCTCGCCGGCGGCCAGGCGGTCAATCTCGGCTTTGCAGCGCCGGGCGCCGCCGTGACCCGCACCTTCACTATCGAAAACCGAGGCGGCAGCCTGCTGACGCTCACCGCCAGCCCGCCGGTGGCGCTGGAGGGCGGGGCAGGCGCGATCAGCCTTGCGAGCCAGCCGGCGAGCGAGCTGGTCCCGTTCAGCGCCACCAGCTTCGCCGTGCGATTCGCGCCGCCAGCGACCGGATCCTACTCCGCGACGCTGGTTATTCGCTCGGACGACCCTGACAGCGACCCGGTTCGGATCACTGTTCACGGCTGGTCATCCGCGGTGCCGCCCATCTTCCTGCCGCTGATTGGGCAGCGCGCGGCCCCCTAGCGCTTGGCGGAGCCGGCCGGTCGCCCTAGGCCGGCTCCGCCTCGACCGCCAGCGCCGGCAGAATCCACAAATCCTCGGGCACGCTCAGCCGCACGACCGTGCCGCCGCCGTCGCGGCCCAGCGTCTGCCAGGCGCCGCCCAGCACCGCCAGCAGGCTGCGGTGGAGCCGGCTGCCGATCCCCAGGCCGCCGTTCTCGCCCGCCTGCTGGACGCCGACCCCGTTGTCCTCGATGTCAATCTGCAAGCCGCGCCGCCAGGCCACCCGCACCGCGACCTGGAGCGTCCGGCGGGCGTCGGCGCCGCGGGCGTGGCGGGCGATGTTGCGCAGCGCCTCTTGCGCGGCGTAGCAGACCACCTCGCCGACGAACTGGGGCGTCGCCGTGAGCCGCTCGGCGACGCCCGGCTCGACCTCCCAGCCGATCTGATCGAAGGCGGCGCCGAAATCCACCAGCGCCAGGTCGCGCAGCGCCCCGAGCAGACCGGCCTGCTCCAGGCGCAGCGGCGTGGCCGGCGGCAGGGCGCGGATCATGTGCGAGAGCTGGCTGTGGGCCGAGGAGAGCGCGCCGATCGCCTGCTCGGCGGCGGGGTCGCGGCCCTGGAGCGCGCTGAGGTGGATGAGGGCGGCGTGGATCTGGGGCAGCACGTCGTCGTGAAGCGTGCGGCGCTGCTGGCTGCCGACCAGCTTGACCTCGGCGATGCGCTGGCGCAGCACGTCGCCGAGCATCCGCGCCGCCCGCTCGCCGGCCAGGGCGTCGGTCAGCCGGGCGCAGCAGGCGGCGGCGACCTCCATCAGCTCCTCGCTGTAGACCGCGCCGGCCAGCGGCGGCCCGAGCAGCAGGGCGCCGGCCAGCCCGCGGCTGTCGCGCAGCGGGATGGCCCACTCGGCGCCGCCCCACGGATTGCCCGCCGCAGCGTCGAGCCGCAGGCTGCGCCATGCCGGGTCGTCGGGCAGATCGGCCAGGGCCGGCGGCGGCGCCTCGCCCCACGAGTAGCCGATGAACGCCGGCAGCCCCGGGATCCGGTCGCGCAGGATGAGGCCGGCGCGCTCGGCCCGCAGCACGTCGCGGCTGATCGCCTCGACCAGGCCGCTGACCGACGTGTGAAGGCTGGCCCCGCCGTCCAGCAGCCGATCCTGGAAGTGCAGGCTGGAGACGAAGGGCCGCAGCCGCTCCATGAACGCTTCGTGCTCGACCCGGTAGCGCCAGCTCAGCAGGGCGTAGGCCAGCGCCGCCAGCGTGGTGGCGAACAGCAGGGTGTAGATCGAAGGCGTGCCGGCCGCCTCGCTCAGGCCGACGATCAGGGCGAACAGCGCGGCGATGCCCAGCAGCCAGCGCCATTGGTCGATCCGGTTCCACTGCGGCAGCGGGCGCTGGGTGAAGGCGGCGTAGGCGCCGACCGCCTGGCCGGCCGCCACCAGCGCCGCCGCCACCACCACCAGCACCGCCACATCCAGTTTGAGGAACAGCGCCGGCAGGTCGCCGTAGCGCCAATCTGGCATCGGCGCCGGCGCCGGCGTCGCCCCCAGCGCGAAGACCGCCACCGCGCCGCCCAGCGCGATGATGCCGGCCAGCAGGCCCAGCAGCGAGGTCCGCACCAGCCAGGTCCGCACCCGCAGCCAGGCCTGGCGCGGGAAGTGGTCGCGGCCGGGGCCGGCCAGCAGCGCCTGGATCGGCAGGCCGAAGCAGATGATCAGCGTGAGCAGGTAGCCGGCGATGAGGAAGGGCAGCCCGGCCACCAGCCAGGCCGGGACGATCCGCAGTGCGAAGGTCCGCAGCTCCGGCGGCAGCGGGTAGATCGCGGTCAGCAGCACCACCAGCACGCCGATGAACACGCCCAGCACCACCAGCAGCCCCTGGTGGATCCGCCGCGCCCGCCCGCCGACGCCGGTGTACCAGATCATCGTGGCGTACCAGGCGTAGGGCGCCAGCAGCGACGGCACGCTGATCACCCGCCACCAGAACGGCAGCCCCACGCCATCGAGCGGCGGGCCGCGGCTGACAATCGCGGCGTGGATCAGGAAAAAGATCCCGGCGGTCAGCAGGCCGGTGGCCGCCAGCCGCGGCCCGCGCGTGGCGTCGCCGTCCAGCCAGACTGTCAGCCCCAGCCAGAGGCAGATGATGGCGTTGAACATCGAGACCGCCAGCGCGGCGGATTGCCAGCCGCTCATCCCGCCACCGGGCAGCCGGCCGCCGCGCCGTCCCACAGCGCCACCCAGCTGCCGTCGGGCGCGCAGACCGTCGCGCTGCCCTCGCCGTCCCACACGATCAGCTGGCGCTGGTGGTAGATCAGCGCGGCCCTGGTGCGGGCCACTTTCTCGTCGGTGGTGGTGATGTTGAGGCCCCAGGCGGTGTAGATCTGGCCGTTGATCCTGCTGACGGCGCGGGCGTCGCGGAAGCCCAGCCGCCCGGCGATCTGCTCGTTGGTCAGGCCGCACGCCAGCAGATGGGCCACCTCGCGCTCCGCCGGCTCCAGCAGCTCCAGCGCCGACTGCTCGTCGCGGTGGCGCACCTCCTGCACCCGGGCCTCGATCTCGGGGTCGATGAAGGCGCGGCCGGCATGGGCGTCGCGCAGCAGCGGCACGACCATCGCCGGCAGCAGGAAATTGCTTTTGCGGACATAGGCGTAGTGGCTGAGGATGCCCGAGCGCTGGAAATCGCGGTAGTAGGCGTCGTCGTCCTGGATCGAGTAAAACACGACTGGCAGTCGCGGATTCTCGCGCCGGATCGCCACCGCCGCCTGGATGCCATTCATTGAATCCGCCAGCGCCACATCCATCAGAATCGCGTCCGGCGGCGCCTGGACGCAGAACTCGATCGCCGCCTCGCCGCTGCCCACCTCGCCGGCCACCAGCACGGCGCCGGTCGCCGCGAGCCCGGCGCTCATCGCCGCCCGCAGCTCCGGATGGTCCTCCACAATCAACACCGTCAGCATATGGCCCGTCCCCTGGCTCGATTGAACGCTTCGTTTGCCAAAAGTATGCGGAGCCGCCCGGGGCGTGTCAAGCAAGCGAGTGCGCCGCCCAATCCGCCCGTCCCAACGAGGCGTATAATGAATCGATTCATTCCCTGCCAGGAGGCTTGCATGAAGCAGAAAATCGTGAAATCGAAGGATGAGTGGAAGCAGCAGCTGACGCCCGAGCAGTACCGCGTGACCCGCGAGCATGGCACCGAGCGCGCCTTCACCGGCCAGTACCACGCGACCAAGGATCCCGGTGTCTACGCCTGCGTCTGCTGCGGCAACCCGCTGTTCGACGCCGACACCAAGTTCGACTCGGGCACCGGCTGGCCGAGCTTCTGGGCGCCGATCGGCGAGGACAACGTGGCGGTCAAATCCGACAACAGCTGGTTCATGCGCCGCACCGAGGTGCTGTGCGCGGCCTGCGACGCCCATCTCGGCCACGTCTTCGACGACGGCCCGCGCCCGACCGGCCTCCGCTACTGCATGAACTCCGCCGCGCTCAAGCTGGAGCCCAAGGACAAGGCTGAGTGATCGGCCACGCAACGACCCGGCGCACCATCAGGGCGCCGGGTCGTTTTGCGTCCGCCGGATTGATCTGTCGCTGCCTTAGCGGCGGCGGGCCCGGTTCTTGGCCGCCCGCAGCCGCTCCAGCGGATCCTCGGCGGATTCGGGATCGGGGGCTGGCGCGCTCGGCGGCGGCGTGATCGGCTGGGTTGGCTGGCGCCCGGCGTCGGCTGGCGGCGCCGCTTTGGCCGGCTGGCGGACCGGGCCGGCGCCCGCGTCCTCGCCGGCGGGGGCGATCGGCGCCGGCTGCTTGTCAAGCATGCGGTCCTTGGCCCGCGACTTGGCCTGCTGGAGCCCGGCGACGGTCGCCGACGGCGCGGCGGCAGCGGCCTGGCGCCCGCGCATGGCCGAGCGGGCCAGTGCGAGGTCGCTGCGCCGGAGCGACAGGCGGCGCACCGCCACGTCGAGCAGCAGCAGCAGGGCCGCCAGCGTCAGCAGCAGCAGCTCGATCGGGATCGCCCGCTGCACCGCGTCCAGCGTGTGGTCGAAGGCCCGGGCCGGTTCGCTCAGCGAGCGGCCGCCGCTGCCCGCCGCCAGGGTTTGCAGCAGCTGGGCATTGGATTGGCCCTGGCGGTACTCCGGCGAGTAGGGCACGATCAGGCCTAGCGTGCGGGCGAAGATCGGCTTGCCCGCGCGGTCGGCGCCGGTGATCTGGACCAGATAGGTGCCGGGCACCGGGCTGGGCAAGCGGGCCTGGTAACGGCCGGGCGCGACCTCGGTCAGGCCCGCAGGTTTGGTGGTCTCGTTGGCGCCGACCAGCCGCGCCTCGACGATCAAGTCGGTTTGGTTGGCGCCTTGGGCGTCTTGCGCCGCCAGGTCGATCTGGACCTCGGTGCCGATCAGCGAGGCCTCGCCGCTGACGGTGTCGCCGCCGACCCGCGGCAGCGTCCAGCCGACCATCTGGGCCACGAAGCGCGGGAATTCCTCCCAGCCGACCCAATTGCTGGCCCACTGGCCCTTGAGGTCGCTGGTCCAGGCCACCGAGCGGCCGAGGCCGAACTGCCACTGGGCCAGCACCGGCGAGCCGTCCGAGCCGACCAGCACCACCTGGGCGCTGTCTTTTTCGGCGGTGCCGTTGTAGCCGAGCAGCTGGGGCAGCCCGTCCTGCAAGCCGGCGAGGATCGGGCTGTCGGCGGCGTAGGCCGGCGTGAAGGGCTCCTCGATGATGTAGGTGCCGACGGCCTGGATCGTCTCCTGCAAGAAGATTTGCGGCACCTCCTCCATTGTTTTGGCGGGATAGTAGCGGCCGCCGCCAGCCTCGGCGATCCGCGCCAGCGCGTCCGACGAGCCGTTGCCCGCCGCCACCACCGAGAGCGTGATGCCCTCCTGGTTCATCTGGGCGGCGATGCCCTCGATGTCGCCGGAGCGCGACCAGCCGTCGGTCAGCAGGATGGCGTGCTTGATCTTGGCGTCGGTCTGGCGCAGCGACTCGAGGCCGGCCTGCATGCCGCTCAGCACGTTGGTCTGGCCGTTCGGCGGCACCGGCGCCAGCGCGCCCTCGATGTCAGTCAGGGATTGGATTTTGGCGGTGTTGATGGTCCAGTGCGCCTGCTCGTCGAAGGTCACGACGCCGAGCTTGTCTTCCTGGCCCAGCACCGTGGCGGCCTCGACCACCGCCTCCTTGGCGATATCGATCTTGCGCGTGCCGCCGCCCTCGCGGGCGCCCATGTCGCCGCCGTCGCAGTGGCAGGCGTCCATGCTGCCGGATTTGTCGATGATGAAGACCAGCGCGATGTCAGGCCGCTGCTGGCGGTTGCGCACGTCCATGTCGACCGGCAGCGCCTCCTCGATCGGCGTCTTGGTGAAGCCGCCGACGCCGAAGCTTTGCTTGCCGCCGATCATCAGCAGGCCGCGGCCCAGGTCGCCGACATACGATTTGAGCGCGCGCTGGGTCTGTTCCGGGATATCGCGGCTGGCCACGTTGACCAGCATGATCGCCTCGTACTCGCTGAGCGTCGGCAGGTCCGAGGGCAGCGCGGTGGCCGGGATGCGGTCGGGCGAGAGCTCGGCGGCGAGCAGCGCGTCGTAGGCGTTGGCGGCCTCGCCGGGCACGCCCTCGACGATCAGCACCCGCGGCGGGCCGCCCACGTCGACCAGCGACGAGGCGATGTTGTTCTGCGGCCGGGTGTCGCTGGCGGGCACGACTTCGGCGCCGTAGCGGTGGAAGCCCTGGTCGCCGACCTCGACGGTCGCGGTGAAGGTGGCGGTGCCTGCCGGCAGCTGCACATCCTGCTCCGCCAGCAGCGTGTTGTCGCCGGTGAAGCGCAGGCGGGCGGCCTGGGCCAGGTTGCTCTCGACCGTCGCCACCAGCTGGATCTCCTGGCCGGTGCGGGCCGAGCCCGGCGCGCGCAGGTCGGTGATCGCGACCTCGGGGCCGTTGACCGCGCCGCCGGTCGGCACGATGTCGATCGGCACATTGCGCTTGCCGGCGATCCGCAGCGCCGCCATGGCCTGGCCGACGTTCTCGCCGCCGTCCGAGAGCAGCACCAGCCGCTTCTGGGTGTCGGCGGGGAACAGCGCCAGCCCGAGCTGGATGGCCTGGCTGATGTTGGTGCGGGCCGCGATCGGCACCGATTGAATCTGGCCCAGCCGCTTCAGCTCCGATGGCACGCGCTCGACCAGCGCGTTCTCGCCGAAGGCCACGATCGCGGCCTTGTCGCCGTCCTGCATGGCCTCCAGCGCCTGGGCGATGAACTGCTCGTTGGCCGAGCGCTGGCCGGGCGAGACCGAGTCCGAGCTGTCGAGCAGGAAGACCGTGGTCAGGTTTTCGACCGGCTGGACGACCTGGGCGCCGGCGATGCTGCCGACCAGGCACAGGATCAGCAGGGTGCGGACGGCGAGGGCCGCCCAGCGCCTGCCGGCCATGCGGCCGCGCTGGTTGAGCCAGCCCAGCAGCCAGACCAGCGGCAGCGCCAGCAGCAGCAGCAGATATTCGGGGCGGACAAAAGAGAGGAACATAGCGTTATCCTTGCGCGGCGCGCCTGGTGCGCCACCAGAGGCGCAGGCGGGTCAGCCCGCCGCGCTGGGCGACGATCCATTCAATCAGCAGAACGACGAAGGCGATCAGCGCCAGCGGGCGCCACCACTCGTCTTTGCCGGCCTGGGCCTGCTCGGTCTCCTTGCTGCCCACCACCTGGCCGTCGATCTGGGCGATGTCCAGCACCTGGACCGGGGTGATCACCGCCTCGCTCTCGCTGTAGCCGTTGACGACGTAGCGCTGCGTGGCGATCGTCTCGCCGCCGCGGCGGATCGCGGCGACGTAGATGCCGGCCTGGTTGGTGGCGCTGCCGTCAAGCGTGGCCACGCTGTCTTTGATCAGGCAGGGCCGCTCCTCGTCGGGCTCGGCGTCGCAGGCGACGACGCTGCCGTCGGGCCTGGTGATCTGGACCTCGGCGATGTCGCTGGCGAGCGGGATCACCAGCGGCTGGTCAGGCGGCACGTTGGCCGATTCGCCGCCCGAGCCCGGCGCCAGGTAGCCGACCAGATTGGAGAGCAGCAGCGGGAAGGCGATGTTGAGCGGCAGATCCGAGTCGTGCAGGTCGAAGCCCAGCACCGCGATCCGCCGGCCGTTGATCTCGCCGGCGATCAGGAGCGAGCCGGACGCGCTGTCGATCACATTGTGCGACCAGGGCGCGTTCTCGATCCTGCCGGCCCGCAAAATGTTGATCTCGCCCAGTTCGACATTGCGCAGCAGCGGATCGTCGGTCGGCGCCGGGCGCGGCACCGGGCGGTCCAGCGCGCCGGTGACTGAGAAATACTCGGTCGAGCGGTAGGGCGCGATGAACAGCAGATTGCCCTCGGGCAGCGGGTCGGGCAGCGAGGCGTCGAGCACCGTCAGCACCGGCGTGTCGGTGAAGGTCGCGGTCTCGGTCAGATAGGCGTTGACCTGGACCCGGGGCATCAGGCCGAGGCCGGTCGCCAGGAAGCGGTTGCCAGGCGTCACCAGCCGCACCGGGATCGGATCGGTGGAGGGGCGGACCGCCCAGGCCACGTCGTCGCTGGGCAGCGAGTCGGCGCCGTCGAGCCGCGCTTCGACGGTCTGCGCGGTGGCCGCCACGTCCTCGGTGACCGTCTGCTCCTGGCCGGGCGGGATCTCCAGGTCGTAGGCTTTGAACAGCTGGCCGTCAAGCTGGACCGTCAGGCGGCGGCGCACGCTCTCGGAGCTTTCGTTGCGGACGCGGGCGAAGAACGTCAGGCTGCCGGGCGCCAGCTCGCTGAGCGAGACCGCCGCCACCGCCTGGTTGTTGCCGTCAGCGCCGACGGGGAAATAGCGGATCTTGGCCGGCAGGGTCGCGCTGGTCGGCACCGTCACCTGGCCGTCGGTCAGGATCGCGACCTCGGACTCGGCCTCGCGGGCCGCCAGCGCGCCGGCCAGGTTGAGCGCCTGCTCCATGTCGGAGCCGCCGCCCAGCCGCAGCGTGATGCCGTTGATCGCGTTGCGCAGCTCGCGGCGGTCGGTGGTGGCGGCGGCGGGCACGTCAAGCTCGCCGCCGATCGCCATCACCGTGGCCCGGGCGCCGTCGGGCAGCTGATCGACCAGGCGGATGGCCTCGGCTTTGGCGGCGGCCAGCCGGTTTTCCCCAACGTCAGTCGCGCCCATCGAGGCCGAGCGGTCGATGATCAGGATGAGATTGCGGCCGCTGACGCCGGAGGTGGCGAAGAAGGGCCGGGCCAGCGCCAGGCCCAGCAGCAGCGCGATCAGCAGCTGGAGCCAGAGCAGCCAGTTGTGGCGCAGCCGCTGCCAGGGCGCGTTGGCCTCGATGTCGCGCACCAGCTGGTTCCAAAGAAAGGTGGAGGAGACCGTGCGCTCCTCGCGGCGCAGGCGCAGCAGGTACATGGCCACGATCCCGGCCATGATCGCGCCGCCCAGCGCGAACATCAGTGGTGCGATAAATGACATGCGTCTCTCCCACGCTGTGATTCAACGAATGATTGGCGGCGGCCGGGCGTTTCGCTCAGCGCTGCGCCGGCGGCTGCTTGTAGCGCCTGCCGCGCTCGTCCTTGCGGCGGTCGCGCGGATTGTCCATCAGCGGCACGCCGTAGCCGCAGCTGGTCTGGGTCCTGGCGACGCTGAGGCAGATCACCTGGCGCGGCTTGCCCAGGGCCTCGGCCTGCTGGTCGCTGAGCCGCTCGAACAGCGGCGTGCCGGGGCCGTGGACGGTCGCGCGGCCGTAGAGCCTGACAATCGCCGCCTGCTCGTCGAACGAGCAGACCATCAGCGTGACCGGGGTGCCGCCCTGCGGGCTCGCGCCGATGTGGCGGGAGGTGGCGTTGCCGCTGCCCGGGTGGTCCAGGTAGGCCACGGTGTTGGCGTCGAGCAGATGGAGCGGCACGCCGCCCTTGGGCGAGAGATTGACCGGGCCGATGCCGTCGGGGCCGTCAGCCAGCTCCGGGTCGCAGGAGGCGACGAAAAAGAGCGGCGCCGTCCGCAGCAGCTCGGCCTGCTCGGCGGTGATTTGGTCGTAGAAGGTTGCCATCATCCACCCCTAGCGCAGGATCTGGCGCTCGCGCAGGACGGCGAGCAGCAGCTCCTCCAGCGGCTGGCTGGTATCGACAAACACATAGTTGATGCCGCGGCCGGTGCAGAACCGCTCGACCTCGGCGCGCCAGGCATGGAGCCGCTCGACATAACGCTGGAGCAGATCAAGATCGGCGCTGATGTCGAGCGGCTCGCCGCCCTCCACGTCCAGCAGCTTGAGGTCGCCCTCCAGCGGCGGGTTCAGCTCGTCGGGCGAGAGGATGTGCAGCAGCGTGATCTCGAACGGGCGCCGGCCCAGCGTGCGCAGCGCCTCCTCCCAGTTCGGGTCGAGCAGATCGGAGCAGAGCAGCAGCGGGCCGGGATTGCGGCTCGACTGGACGTAGCGCCGGCACGAATCGACCAGCGACGTGGTGCCGGCGCCGCGCAGGCCGGCCAGGTAGCGGAACAGCGGCACGACGCCGGCGCGCCCGCGCTGGGACGGGATGCGCTGCTCCTGCTGGCCGCTGAAGCCCATCAGGCTGGCGCGGTCCAATCCCGCCAGCGCGATATAGCCCATCGCTCCAGCGGCGCGGGCGGCGTAGGTGAGCTTGTTGGGCTCGCCCCAGTCCATCGAAGCGCTGGTGTCGATCAGCAGATGGAGCGTGATCTCCTCCTCGGCCACGAACAGCTTGAGGAAAAACTTATCGAGCCGGGCGTAGAGATTCCAGTCGATCTGGCGGAAATCGTCGCCGGTGGTGTAGGGCTTGAAGTCGGCGTACTCGATCGACGAGCCGCGTCGCGGCGAGCGCCGCTCGCCCTGCATCTGGCCGGCGACATTGCGCCGGGTCAGCAGGGCCAGGCGGTCAAGCTGCTTGAGGAAGGCCGGCTCGAACAGCGCGGTGGTTTCAGTCATCGCTCGCTCATTTCAAGTTCAGCGCCTGGTTGATCGCGCCCGTGAACTGGGCGTAGGAGACCGCCCCCTGGACATAGACATCGTTGACGAAGAACGAGGGCGTGCCGCGCGCGCCCAGCTCCTTGGCCTGGTTGATCTCGTCGAGAACCTGCTGGGCCATGGCGCGGTCGTTCTGACAGGCGCCGAACGCGGCGCCGTCAAGGCCGAGCTCGCCGGCGTAGCGGGCGAAGATGGCCGGCGCCTGCTCCGGGTCGGCCGCCCACTCCTGCTGGCGGGTGAACAGCGTGTCGTGCATGGGCCAGAACTGATCCTGCGCGGCGGCGCACAGGCTGGCGAGGGCCGCAGCCGGCGCCGCGCGATGGGTCGGCACCTCGATGTAGTTGCGGAACACATAGCGGATCTGGCCGGCGCCGACGTTGGTCGCCTTCAGCTGCGGATAGACATTCATGGCGTGCTGGAGGCAGAACGGGCACTCGAAATCGCTGTACTCGATGACCGTCACCGGCGCGTCGGCCGGCCCCATTGCGCGCGGATCGTCGGCGGGGATGGCCGGCAGCGGGCCGCGGGTGCGCGGGCGGGGCTGGGGCGTCGGCGTCGGCGGGATTTGAATCTGGATGCCGGCCTGGCTGGGCTTGGCGGTCGGCGCGGCGAGGGAGCCGCAACCGGCCAGCGCCAGCAGCAGGCCGGCTGCAAGCAACCGGCGCACTAGTTTTCTTCCTTGATCGACTCAAGAATGCTGCTGACGATATTTTCGGTGCTGACGCCCTCGGCCTGGCCCTCGAACGAGAGGATCGTGCGGTGGCGCAAGGTGGGCATGGCGACGTCTTTCAGGTCGCGGAAGGCGACCTGGTAGCGGCCGTCGAGCAGCGCGTTGATCTTGCCGGCGAGGATCAGCGCCTGCATGCCGCGGGGGCTGGCGCCGTAGCTCACGTAGCGCTTGACCATCTCCGGCGCCAGCGGGCTGTCGGGATGGGTCGCGCTGATCACCTTGGCGGCGTAGTGCAGGACGTGGCTGGCGACCGGCACCGAGCGGGCCAGGGTCTGCA
Source organism: Herpetosiphonaceae bacterium (assembly GCA_036406115.1). Taxonomy (GTDB): domain Bacteria; phylum Chloroflexota; class Chloroflexia; order Chloroflexales; family Herpetosiphonaceae; genus DASWWB01. The sequence continues at coordinate 3,279 of DASWWB010000923.1, read as the reverse complement.
TCGCGATCAGGGCCTCGCCGTTGGCGACCTTCTGCGGCTGGGCGGATTGGGCGCCGGTGGTGCGCTGGGCGATCTCGACCAATTCCTCGGGCGAGGGGAAGGGCACGTTGATCTTGAAGAAAAAGCGGTCGAGCTGGGCCTCGGGCAGCGGATAGGTGCCCTCCATCTCCAGCGGGTTCTGCGTCGCCAGCACGAAAAACGGCTCCTGGAGCTTGTGGATCGTGCGCGATACGCTGACAGTGTGCTCCTGCATCGCCTCCAGCAGGGCGGACTGGGTCTTGGGCGTGGCGCGGTTGATCTCGTCGGCCAGCACCAGGTTGGCGAAGATCGGCCCCGGCTGGAAGCGGAAGGCCTTGTGGCCCGCGTCGTCCTCGGCGATGATCGTCGTGCCGATGATGTCGGCCGGCATCAGGTCGGGGGTGAACTGAATCCGGCTGAACTGGCAGTCGACCGTCTCCGAGAGCGTGCGGATGAGGGTTGTCTTGGCCAGGCCGGGGACGCCTTCGAGCAGCGCGTTGCCGCCGGCCAGCAGCGTGATCAGCGTTTGGCGGATCAGCGCGCGCTGGCCGACGATCACTTTGCTGACTTCGGCTTCGATCGCGGCGGCGGTGCGGCGGAATTGCTCAGCATCGCGTTCGGTGTATTGCATCGGGCGGACCTCTCAATAACGAGCGCGCGGCGCTCAGGCGAGCTGGACGGTGGCGAACACCACCAGCGCGATGGTGATCAGCAGAAACGCCATCCAGCTCACAGCGGTGACTGCGAAGGTGATGGTCATGACCCGGGGCGTGATGTTGAAGCGGCGGGAGCCGACCGTCAACAGCCACATGCCGCCGAGCAGCAGCGCCATACACACCAGTTCAACAATCAGTAGCATATGCCTCTCCGTCTGTTTCTGAGCCTGCGCGACGCTGCTTACTTTTCAAGCTCATTGAAATAATCACGAATTAAGTCTTTCTGCTGCGGCGGGATGTAGCCGCCGTCAACCGCCCGGCCGGCCGAGTCCTTGTAGGCCGGATTGGCCTCCTTGTACGGCACGCGCGAGGCGTTGGGCAGGCCCGGGCCGGTCGTGTTGCCCGGCGTGGTCGCCGCGCTGCCGCCCTGGCCCTGCTGGCCCTGGACATTGCTCGGGTTGTTGGGGTCGCCCGGCTTCCAGGGCTGATAGACCAGGCCCTTGTCATCGCCCGCGCCGGGGAAGGAGCGGTCGAACCGGCCGGTCGTGTTGCCGCTGGCGTTGCTGTTGCCCTGGCCCAGATTGCTGGACGTCGAGCCGCCGCCGCCATTCGCGCCCTGACCCTGGCCCTGACCCTGGCCCTGACCCTGGCCCTGGCCCTGACCCTGGCCTTGGCCTTGGCCTTGACCCTGGCCTTGACCCTGGCCTTGGCCTTGACCCTGGCCTTGGCCTTGACCTTGGCCTTGACCCTGTTGGCCCTGGCCCTGCTGGCCCTGGCCCTGCTGACCCTGGCCTTGCTGCCCCTGGCCTTGCTGGCCTTGCTGGTTCTGGCCAGCCTGAGCGGCCTGCTGGCTACCCTGCTGGAGCGCGCCGAGCGCCTGCTCGACGCCCTGCTGGTCGCTCAGGCCGGCGGCGCTCTGGCTGGCCTGCTGGCTGGCCTGGTTCAGCGCAGACTGGGCCTTGGCGACATCGCCCTGGCGGAGCGCGCCGGCGGCCTCGCGCAGCGACTGGGCCAGCGCGGGATCGGTCGAGCCGACGCGGTTCGCCTGCTGCTCCAGGGCCTTGGCCAGCTCCTCGCGCTGCTGCTGGCTCATGTTATTGAGATTCTCAGCGGCCTTTTTAAGTTCATCGGCGGCGGCCTGGGGATCCTGGCGCTGCTGGGCCTGCTCGCCGCGCTGCTGCTGAAGGGCGCGGGCCAGCTCCTCAAGCGAGGCCTGGCGGGTGCCGGCCTGCTTGTCGACCCGCTGGCGCAGCTGCTGCTCGGTGCGCGAGATGCGGGCCAAGGCGTCCTCGCGGTCGCCGGGATTGGCGCGCAGATCGTCGGACAGCTCCTTGAGCAGACGGTCCAGCTCCTCGCGCTCGGCCTGGGACAGCGTTTCGTCCTTGTTGATCTCCTGGCGGGTGAGATCGATGCGCTCGGCGATTTTCTCCAGATCGGCCTTGACCGCCGCCTTCTGCTCGAGGACGGCGCGCTGCGGGTTGGGCAGCAGCGCGGAGGCGATCCCGCCGACCAGCAGCAGGGCGGCCAGGCCCATCCATTTGCGATCCGCGCGCGGCGGGGCCAGGCGGATTTTGCGGGAGTCGGCGCTGCGGGCGGCGGCGACGGCGTCGGCCTGCTGGACGTCGTCGAGCGGGCCGTCGGCGGCCTGGGCGCTGAGTTCAAGGGCGGTGGAGAGGCGCTCGCGCAGATCGAGCTGGAGGTCGCTGCGTTGGGCGATGCGCCGGTCGGATTGGGGGCGGAGCAGCATGCCAATCAGGGCGAGCAGCCAGACCGCGAAGGGGGCGAGCGACCACAGCTGCCAGTTGGGGATGGGCAGCAGGCGCGCGGCGCCCTGGATCAGCAGGAAGCCCAGCGCCGCGAGCCAGAATGTCCTGGCCGACCAACGGATGGTATCTTTGAGGCGCAAACGCCAGCCGAAGGGCCGGAGCAGGCGTTTGATTTCGGTTGATGATTGGCTCATAGGTGTGCCTCCTGGGGCCGCATTATACACGATAGGGTTCCGCTACTGGCTGGCGCTATTGATGAGGACGTAGAAAAACGGCAACAGGAGCAAGACGGCCAGAAAAAGGATCACCGAGGCTTTATCCGATGCGCGTTCCACCCTGTTCCTCCTTCGCCAGCTGAGCACTGCGAGTGAGACGGCAGGCGGCTGCCAAATGTTCCATGGCCTATCCTACCAGCCCGGGGCGCCGCGCGGAATGAAGCGTTGATGAATGCATGGTGACGCTCTGACTGCCGCCGGGCGAACCCGGGGTATAATGGCCGCGTTCTTCGGCTCATCGTTTCATCGGATGAGGAAAGGATTTGTTCGTGAAGCAACGGTACGTGGGGCGCGTGGCGCGCCCCTGGCTGACCGGCCTGGCCGCGCTGGCGCTGCTCGCCGGATGCGGCGACGTGACGCAGCCCAATGCGTCGGCGCCGACCAGCCAGACCGGCGGCAATCCCGGCGCCGCGGCCAGCCCGACGGCTGCCGCCACGCCCGCCACCGGCAATTCGCAGCCTGCAACAGGAGGAAGCAACGTGATTCCAGAAGTCCAGGGCGAGACCAAGTCCACCGCGTCGGGCCTCAAATACATCGACTCGGTGGTTGGCACCGGCGCCCAGC
>DASWWB010000922.1:0-5818 GCA_036406115.1 Herpetosiphonaceae bacterium | reverse complement strand
TGGCCGCGCTGGCCGCGTTTGCGCCGGCGCGGGCCGTTGCGCGGCTCGTCGGGATCGGCCGCCGCCTGGCGCTGGCGGTTGGTCAGCAGCTCGGGGTCGACGGGCAGCGTGTGGCGGCGGAAATCGCCGCCCTCGCCCTGGCCGGGCCGCTTCTTGGTCGTCGGGCGCTGCTGGTTCTTGGGCCGCTGCTGGTTGGGCTGGGGCGGGCGCTGCTCGCCGCGCTGGGGCCGGCGCTGATCCTGGCGGCCGGCGGGCGTTGTCTCCTCGGGCGCCAGGTCTTCCAGCCGGAGCCCGTCGCCGGACTTGTCGCCGCCCGCCGGGGGGCCGGCGGGCTGGGCGCCGAGCGAGCGCGGCATGCGGCTCTCGCCGGACGGGCGCTGGCGCTGCTTGCCGAGCAGATTGCGCTGGTTGTTGGCGGCAGGCGCGGCCTCGCCGCGGGCGACCCGTTCGCGGGCCACGACGGCCGCCGCGCCCTGGATCGTTGTCAGCTGGCTGGCGCCGTAGTCGGCGTAGGTGCCCTCGACATCGACCGTCACGCTTTCGCGGATGGTGTTGATCGCCACCACGACGCCCGGGCCGTCGGGCGTCATCACATGGTCGCCGCGCCGGGGCAGCTCCTCTTTGATCGCCAGATACTGCTCCTGCTCGTAGGACAGGCAGCAGAGCAGCCGGCCGCAGACGCCGGAGATCTTCGACGGGTTGAGCGGCAGGTCCTGGTCTTTGGCCATTTTGACCGAGACGCGGGCGAAGTCGGGGAGGAAGGTCGAGCAGCAGAGCATGCGGCCGCAGGGGCCGATCCCGCCCAGCAGCTTGGCCTCGTCGCGGGCGCCGACCTGGCGCAGCTCGATCCGGGCGTGGAAGATCCGCGCCAGCTCGCGCACCAGGTGGCGGAAATCGACGCGCTGCTGCGAGGTGAAGTAGACCGTCAGGCGGCTGCCGTCGAAGCTCCACTCGCCGCGCACCAGGCGCATCGGCAGCTTGTGGACGGCGATCCGCTCGCTGCAAATCCGCAGCACTTCGTCCTGGCGGCCTTCCATCCGCTTGATCCGGTCGTAGTCCTCGTAGGTGGGCTGGCGGATAACATGCTTGAGATCGGCGTAGAGCTCGGAGGGCGGCACGTCTTCGGTCGGCACCGCGACCTTGCCAAGCTCCAGGCCGCGGACCGTCTCCACCACGACCGCGTCGCCCAGGTTGAGGGTGTGGCCGTTGGGATCGAAATGGTAAATCTTGCCCGAATCCTTGAATCGGACGCCAACGATCATGGGCATAGGGAATCCAATCTATTTAAGCGCGCGGCGCCCGGCTGCCCGGGCTGCCGGCGGCGGGAGCGGGATCAGCCGGAGCCCTTGCGCCCCAGCACCTTGTAGACCTGGACGGTCTGGGCCTTGCCTTTGAGCTGCAAGGGGCCGACCTCCTGGACCGCGTAGTCCTTGCCGAGCTGGGCGACCGTCGCCTCGCTGGTGTAGACGCTGTTGGGGTCGGCCTTGCCCTCCAGCCGGGCGGCGGTGTTGACCGTGTCGCCGTGGACCGTGTACTCAAGCCGCTCGCGGGTGCCGACCAGCCCGGCGATGACCCGGCCGGTGTTGACGCCGATCCGGATGCGGAAGTGCTTGCCGGGGTCGGTCTTGGCCATCAGCCGCTCGTGCTGCTTGAGCATGCCGAGCGCCGTGTCGATGCCGCGGCGGGCGTGGTCCTCGTGGAAGACCGGGGCGCCGAACAGCGCCATGATCCCGTCGCCGATGAATTTGTCAAGCGTGCCGCCGTGCTCGAAGATCACGTCGGTCATGACGCTGAGATACTCGTTGAGCAGATTGTTCAGCTCCAGGGGCGGCAGGGTCTCGGTCATGGTGGTGAAGCCCTGGATATCGGAGAAAAGGACGGTGGCCTCCTGCTCGACCGGCTTGCGCAGCACGTCGCCGGTCTCGGCGATCTGCTGGGCGACGGCGCGGGCCACGTCCGGCGAGAGGAAGCGGGCGTACTGCTGGCGCAAATTCTCCTCGTTGCGGACTCGGTCGTTGAGGCGGGCGCGCTCGATGCCCAGCGCCGCCTGGACCGCCACCGCCGTCAGCAGCTCGCGGTCGCGGACCGTGAAGCGCTCCAGCCCGGCGCTGTCCAGGTGGACCAGGCCCAGCACGCCCTCGCGGCCGACCAGCGGCACGCAGAGGACCGAGCGGATATTTTGGCTGATGATGCTGTGCTGGGAGCCGAAATCGCCGCGCGCGTCCGAGGTGAGCAGGGCCATGCCCTCGCGCAGCACCCGGCGGGCGATCGTCGAGCTGATGGTGAAGCCGAGATCGCGGTTGGGCGCCCGCACGACCATCGGCACCAGCTCCTGGCCGTCCTGGCGGGTCATGAGCAGCGCGCCCCGCTCGGCGGGCACCAGGCGCATCGCCTCGTCCATGATCGTGTCAAGCAGCTCGCGCAGGTCCAGGATCATATTGAGGCGGGCGCTGACTTCGTAGAAATTATGGAGGATATCCTGGGCGTCGAGGTTGAGGTCGGCGATTTTGGTCGAGGTGACGGAGCGGCTTTCGCTGCTGATCGAGACCAACTCCTCGTCGGTGAGCAGCACGCTTTCCGCCGCCCGCTCGTCGAAGACCAGCTCGAACGGCCCGATGCCGATCGCGTCGGCGTCGCGCAGCGAGGCCTCCTTGACGCGCAGCTGGTTGATGAACAGGCCGTTGGAGCTGTTCAGGTCGTGGACCAGCACGTTGCGCCCCTCCAGCTCGACAAAAGCGTGGTTGCGCGAGACATGCGGGTGGTTGAGGACAATATCGTTTTGACGCGAGCGGCCGATCCGCAAACCTTTTTCGCCGATGGCGAATGTGTGCTGCTGACCATCGATAGTGGTGGTGATACGCGCCATAACGTTCCTTCCGAACGAGAAGCTTTTCCGGATCAGTATAGCAGATCCGGCTGGTTTTGACAGGGTTGAGGGCGCCTACGACAGGGGCTCCGAGACCCTGTCCTCCGCCATATGGCCGATGAGCGGCGGGCCCTGCTTCGCTATGCTAAACCATTATTGTTCCCAATGCGAAAGGAGCCATTCATGATGAAGCTGCATGCAGCGCTCGCTGCGGTCGGGTCCTGGCGCTCCTAGGCGGCGCGGAACCCCCGCCATGCTCCGGGAGCGCCAGGGCCGCCATTCCCGATTATCAGCCCGGGACGGTGGACATGGTTTTAGCGATGGAGCAGATACGCAATGAACGAGTCGATGCGACGATATCTCGACGAGGATTGGAACGAGGACCGCGAGGAGCGCGAGCATGTCGAGGAGCGCAAGGGCCGCGAGCAGCAGCCCAAGCGCCAGGTCGATCAGCGCCGCCAGGCCGCCAAGGAGTGGGGCCGCTCGATGTTCAAGTACCACAAGCAGCGGCGCCGCGAGGGCCGCGACAACTAAGTTATAATGATGCGCCAACGGCGGCTGGATGATTCGTCCGGCCGCCGCGTGATTCAAGCCTTCGAGGCAAGGGGCAGCGGGCCGAGCGGCCGGCGGTGCCATTCTTGCAGAGGGCGTTCGGACCGGTTGGTGCCAGGTTGAGAGGGCTCGGTGGGGGCCTGCGCCGCAAAGCTGTGGATCGGCGCAGCCTGGCAATAGCATTCAGGAGAGTTGTACATGATGTCAATTCGTCGTCGGTTTCTCCTTGTGGGAATGGTAACCATGATGCTGGGGCTGTTCGCCGCCCTCGGCTTCAAGCCCGCGGCCACCAGCGCTACCCGCAGCGCCCCCGCTTCGTCCGCCCCGTTCGCAGCCGTCCCCGAAGCGCGCTGCACCACCCCCGTCTACGATAACGGCAGCTTCGTGAATGGCTTCGGTAACGGCGCCAACGGCGCCGACACCAGCCTCCTGACGAGCCCTGACACGCTGTTCGGCGCCGGCGCCAACGGCGCCGCGTCGGTGTTCGTGGCCGATGATTTCGTCCTGACCACCACGATCGCCCCCTCGCAGGTTACGTTCTACTCGTACCAGACCGGCACCTTCGGCAATCCGCCCGTCAGCACCCTGACGGGCATCCACCACATGTCGCTGTGGAACGGCCCTCCCGGCGACGGCGGCACCCTGATCAGCGGCCCGTTCACGCCGACCCTGGGTTCGACCGGCTGGACCGGCGTCTATCGCGCCCAGTCGACCACGCCGACCAACGCCCAGCGCCCGATCATGGATGTCACGGTCGATTGGCCGTTCGCCAGCACCCTGACGCCCGGCACCTACTGGATCGAGTGGGCGCTCACCGGCACCCTGGCCTCCGGCCCCTGGGTCGGCCCGACCAACGCCAATGGCAACGCCCGCCAGTCGCTGAACGGCACCTGGGCGCCGCTGACTGACGCCGGCAGCACCGACCCGATCGGCCTGCCGTTCACGATCTGCGGCACCAGCGGCGGCGGCACCCCCACCCCGACGCCGACCGGCACGCTGACGCCGACGGCCACCAACACGCCGACGATCACGCCGACGGAGACGCCGACCAACACGCCGAGCCCGACGCCCGATCCGAGCTGCACGCTCAACGAAGGCTTCGACGACATTTTGTCGCTGCCCGGCGCCGACTGGTCGCAGCAGAACCTCAGCACGCCGCTCGGCACCACCGGCTGGTTCCAGGGCAACCCGCTTGTCTTCCCGGCCCAAGCCGGCGCCGAGACCGATAGCTACATCGGCGCTAACTTCAACAACACCACCGGCGGCACCGGCACGATCAGCAACTGGCTGCTGACGCCCGTCCAGACTCTGAACAACGGCACCACGCTCAAGTTCTGGACCCGCATCCCCGACGGCGATGAGTTCCCGGATCGCCTGGAAATCCGCCTCAGCACCGCCGGCACCTCGACCAACACCGCCGACTTCACGACGGTGCTGCTCACGATCAACCCGGACCTGACCACCGGCGTCTATCCCAAAGTCTGGACCCAGTTCACGGCCACGGTCTCCGGCCTCAGCGCCCCGACCACCGGCCGCTTCGCCTTCCGCTACTTCGTCACCGCCGCCGGCCCGACCGGCGAGAACTCCAACTACATCGGCATCGACACCGTGAGCGTCTGCGCTGGCGGCGGCGGCGGCACGCCGACCCCGACCAACACGCCTGGCACGCCCACCGCGACCAACACGCCCACCGCCACGGCGACCAGCACGCCTGGCACCCCCACCGTGACGTCGACCCCGCAGCCGGGGCAGAGCAAACTGCACCTGCCGCTGATCTACAAGCCGGCGACCGGGGCTCCGCTCAACGGCGCCCGCCCCGCTCGCTAACGTCCGCTTCTTCGCTCAAAGCGCCGCAGGATCGATCCTGCGGCGCTTTGGCATGCTTGCGACGAACTGTCAGCTGATCCACCAGCCCAGCGCCTCGCCCGCAGCAGCCGCCGCCGCGACGAAATCCGCCAGGGTCTGATGGGCGTCGGCGATCGAATCCGGCAACCGGCCGATATCGATGCCGGTGTCGGCGTATTGAAGCCGGACCCGGGCGCGGATCGCCTCCGCCGGGATGGCGCGCAGGGTTTCCGCCAGGCCGGTGACGATCGCGCGGGCCAGGTAGTGACGCTCGTCCAGATACGCGTCCTCGCCCGGGTCGAGCAGGCCGGTGGCCGGCGCAGGGTCAGCCGGCGCCGGCGTGGCGAGCGCATTCGCCAAAACGCCCCAATATGATTTTTCGATCGTGAGCGAGCGGAAATCGGCGATTGTCTGGCCTTGGGCAAGCTCGGCGAGCGGCCAGAAAAACACCGGCTCCTCGCTGCTGATCCCGCCATCGCCGAACCAGTCATCAGGATCGGCTAGCTCCCACTGCGTCGGGCTGATCCGTGTGATCGACAGCCGGATTCCCATCGT
>DASWWB010000921.1:0-15195 GCA_036406115.1 Herpetosiphonaceae bacterium | reverse complement strand
GCTGCGGCGCGGGCCCATTCCGCCGGCGCCGCAGCGATTCCCAGCCAAATCATCGCTTGGCGTTCGCAGGTGAGGATTAGGCAGTGTTTCACGCACCGCAGGGCTTTCATCACCTCGCAGTGCGGCACGCCTTATTGCGGGCATCGACAAGAAACACATATGAGGATATGTGCAAAATATGAACCCCGTAGGCTTGTTCGTTAGGTTGTTATAGTATGTTTCGCCCAGGAACAGATTGAGGGAATGGATGGGTATATGCCTTCTACCGAATACTCGGCACCGCTAGAACGCATCACGAGCCAACTTCTTGCATCTCGGCCAAAAGCGGTCACCTACACTCAAATCGAAACCATACTTGAGAGCGCCGGTTTCGACCTCTATGCTGATGAAACCCTGTATGCCGAAATTATCGAAAGACTTGAGGCGCGCAATGTCTTAGTCGTCGATATGTTCGATCAACCATCAGCTGATGAAGATACAATGGCTCAATCCATCGCTGACGAAGTTGTCGCCGAACTGAATACCCTCAAATATCAACTCAACGAATATCATCATCCTCTTTTGAGCGCTTCCCAAGAACGGCGCCTGCTTGAAATCGTCGCCGATGGCCAGCGCGCCCGCACAGAGCTCCAGTCCGCCGCTTGTTCGCCTGCGCAGCGCAGCGCTTTAGATCGGCGCATAAATGCTGGCGAGGAAGCACTGGATCAACTGCTTCGCTGCAATCTTCGACTCATCGTAAATATAGCCTATCCTATCTCCCGCTATAGCCGCCATCTTTCGCTCGATGATCTCATCCAGGAGGGGCGGGTTGGTTTTATCACCGCTGTGGAGCGCTACGACTTTAATCGCGGAGCGCGGCTGTCAACGTATGCCACTTGGTGGATTCGCCAGGCAATAACCCGCGCCTACGCCAATCTCGATCGAACCATCCGATTGCCTGTCCATATTATCAGCACGATGAGCCATATTCATCGAACAAGCGCAAAGCTGCGAAGCGAAAATGGGTGTGAGCCAACTGATGAGCAGATCGCAGCGTCAGCAGGATTGACCGTTAAAAAATTGCGGTCAATCCAAAGAGTCCTTGCAGAAACCCCGGTCTCTTTGGATCGTCCGGTCGGCGATGATGATACGCCGCTTATGAGTTATGTCAAAAACACAACCCCTTCCGCCGAGCATGAGGCGTTTCATAATCTCAATGCGGAGTTAGTTCGATCGGTGCTTGATCTACTCACAGAGCGTGAGCGCCGCGTCATGTTTTTACGATACGGACTAATCGATGGCGAAATATGGACATTAGAGGAAATTGGTCGCGATTTCGGCGTCACGCGCGAGCGAATCCGCCAGATCGAGGTAAAAGCGTTGCGAAAGCTCAAACATCCTCGATTCAAGCGCGCTATTGGGGAATAAGATGAAACATGAGGGGCAACAGCAGGTATGAGCATTATCTATCTTCGATGCAAGCCGCATAACCGCGATCAGCGGCTGCGCTTCCAGCTGCTCCAGATCGTCCTCGATAACGCAGGGCGGCGGGCGCAGCGCGCACTAACCGAGGCTCATCAAGAGCTTGTCAAAGGAGCTTGGGAGCATACACCGAAACCGATTGCTCCAGGCATTTATTGCCAACACTGCCTGAATGCTGGTCAACGAACACCGCTGGACATCGATGAGCAAGATCTCCAGGATCTCGGCCTGGCTGACCCGCCGCTTGTTTTCCAAACGCCCTCGCATTTCGATGCGGCCTCCACCATCCAGCATTTGCAAGAGCAATTTGGCGATCGCATCCAGACGATACGGGAACTGCCTTCGCGCGAGGCGGTATATGCCGACGAGGCGGCGCTTGAGCAACTCCATCCTGATCTCCGCTCGGCGCTGCGCGAACGATTTTTGCCGCCGGACGGCCGCCTCTATGCCTTCCAGGCTGCAGCGGTCGCCGCCGCTCAAGCCGGCCACGACGTTGTTGTTACCACGCCAACCGCAAGCGGGAAATCCCTCACCTACACGATCCCGGTGCTTGACGCCTTGCTCAAACAGCCAAACGCGACAGCCCTTTACATCTCGCCGCTGCTAGCGCTGACCGAAGATCAGCTAGGGTCAGTTAGCCGGCTGGAGGCCACGCCGACAGATTGGAACGCAAAGGGCGAGCGTTTTTCGATCCATCGTGTCTGCCGCACGCTGAATACCGGGGCGGCGCGGCTGACGATTGCGCGTTACGATGGCTCGGTCAGCCCAGGAGATCGCCAAGCCATTCGCGAGAAGCGGCCGCAGTATGTCCTTACCACGCCCGATATGCTGCATATGGGGATTCTCGGCGGCGCGTTGGAAGAACGTCGCTGGCGTTATTTGATCAAAGGGCTCCGCTATGTCGTGATCGATGAACTGCACACCTACCGCGGCATCATGGGCGCGAGTTTTGCCAATCTCCTGCGCCGGCTGCAAAGGCTGTGTCGCATGCTGGGGGCACAACCGCAATTTTTATGCGCCTCCGCTACAATGATCGACCCTGATGAAACAGTGAAGCGGCTCATCGGTCGCCATCCGGTCGTAATCGACGGTGATCAACAGGGTGGGGCGCCCTTGAAAAAACGCCATATGGCGATCTGGAGTGGCTCAGGAGCCAGCCAAGCGACCTCCACGCAGGCCAAAGACGCCCTTTTATATCTGCTCGGCCAGCGAGTCCGCACGATCGCCTTTGCGCGGTCGATCAGCGAAATCAATGATATTTATCGCTTTGTCAAGGCCGAGCTGCGCGAACTTGGCCTAACCGAAACCATCATCAACCCCTATATGCGCGAGCTGCTACCCGACGCGAAACGCCAGATTATCGCGGACTTGAAGCAGGGCCGGCTCCAGGCAGTCATATCAACCACCGCTCTGTCGATGGGGATCGATATCGGCAGTCTGTCGGCGGCAATCATCATCGGGTTTCCCGGATCGATCGCGCAGCTCTGGCAGCAGGCGGGACGGGCCGGCCGCCAAGGCGAGGGACTAATTATCTTTATCGCAGACAGCAATCCGCTTGATCAATTTTTCGTCCGCCATCCGGACGTGCTGTTCGATTTGGCAGCCGAACCAGTTTACTGCAACCCGGATAATCCCTATGTCGTGCGCGGCCATCTGCTGCGCGCGGTGGAAGAGGCACCCCTCACCGTTGCTGAACTCGCGGAATTTGGTCCAGCCGCCGCAGCAAAGATACAGGAACTCTGCCAGGACGGACTCATCGCCAGAACATCAGACGGAACATTCATCATCACACCGGATGGCGAGAACCAAGCTGGCCAGCCATTCCGAAATTTGAGTTTCTCGGTAACCGTCATGACCGAAGACCGGCAGCCGCTGGTTGAGGTTGACGCCGCCCGCGCTCAACGCGCGCTGCACAAACACGCGCACTATCAATACATCGATCGCTACTATCGAGTCACGCGGTGCGATCTTCAGCTTGCCGCCGGTCGCGGCGAAATCTTCGTCCAGGAAATCGAATATCCCGACTACACGACCACCGCCAGCGTCGAGCGCGCGATCCAGATTCTTCAGGCACAGAACACCATCGCTGGCCAGCATATCGAAGCGACCTATGGCTTGATCCATTGCGAGGCACGGGTCAACGGCTACTATCAGGTGCCGCTCTTCGTGCGAAACGAGCCATTCCGGTTCCAACCCTTGGGCCTAGCGGCGCCGCCACCCATCGACTATCAAACCCAGTCCTGCTGGATTCAATTTCCCGCCTCCATCATCGGGCACCATCCTGAGCCAGAGCAGCAAGCGGGATTGTATTCGCTGGCTGGCGCGATCAAAATGGCCACAGCGATTGAGGCATTATGCGATACGGGCGATATTGAAGCCCTTGGTTTGCTCAGGCACCCCGACCTAGACAAGCCCGGGATCATCGTCTATGACGCGGCTCCCGGCGGAGTTGGCATCAGCGAGGTCGCCTTCAAGGCCCTGGATCGGGTTCTCGCGCGGGCGGAACAACTGCTCGTAGAATGTCCCTACTGTTCAGTCCATCCAGAGAGCCGCGGGTGCCCATACTGTGTGACGGCCCAGTACGGCGATGAAGAAACCATCAACCGCCAAATCGCCATCGACATTTGCCGGGCTATCCGGTCGTAGCAACAATGGGGCAGCAGACCAAGCCGCCGAGCCGCCCCAGCCCGCCTCCGCCGATCAGCCCGCCAGGATGGGACGCCGCTCCGCCGCGAGCCGTTCGAGCAGCGCGACCGCATGCTCCGGCCCCGGCAGGGCGGCGATCTCAGCGCGCAGCAGCCTGGCCCGCCGCCGGTAGGATGGATCATCCAACACCGCCGACACGGCCGCCGCGACCTCCGCAGGCGTCGCCGCCACTGGGTCGAGCGCTACGGCCACCCCCAGCACGACGCAGCGATCGGCGTTATGCGGCTGGTCGGCGCCCATCGGCAGCAGCACCGCCGGCAGGCCGTGCGCCAGCGCGCCGATCACGCTGCCCGAGCCGCCATGCGACACCACTGCGGCGCAGCGCGGCAGCACCAGGCCTTGGGGCACGTAGCGCTCGATCCGCACATTGGCTGGCTGCGGCCCGAACTCCGCCGGATCGATGTGCGGCCCCACTGTCACCAGCAGGTTGATCGGCAGGCCGCGCAACCCCGCCAGCACCCGCCCGAACAAATCGCCGGACTCCATATTGAAGACGGTTCCCAGCGTGAAATAGACCAGCGGCGCCGCCCCGTCGCCGGCCAGCCCATCCAGCCAGGGCGGTGGCGGCCCGACGGCCTCGGGCAGCAGCGGGCTCAGCGCGTGGAGCGTGGGCGGCGGCGGCAGCTCCGGCGGGCGGAAGCTGGGCGGGAACGGCGACAGCACCAGGTAGCGGCGCAGCATCGCCAGCTCCGGGTCGGGCGGCAGGCCCCGGTCCGCCCGCAGCGCCGCCAGCGGGTCGGCGATCAGCTCGGGGCGGACGAGGCGGCCGGCGGCGATCACCAGGACGCAGGCGTACGGCAGGCCCAGCAGCTCGGCCGCCGCCATCCCGCCGAAATCCAGCTCCTCGCAGACCAGCAGATCCGGCCGCCACGCGGCGCACAGCGGCAGCAAGCCGTCGGCGCGCAGCGGCGCCCGGCGCCGGGCGAAACTTTCGCGCACCGCCTGGTCCTCGCGGTCGCTGTCCAGCGCCAGCAGCGGCTGGCGCTCCAGCTCCTCGTCGTAGTCCAGGCCGGCGGGAAAGGTCGCGAAGCCGGCGGCGGCGACCGTCGCGGCCATCACCGGCTCGCAGCTGAAAGCGACCTCGTGGCCGGCGGCGGCGGCGGCGCGGGCGATCGGCGTCAGCGGATGGAAATGGCCGCTGCCGCCGACAAAGGTGAACAAGATCCGCACAAAGCGCTCCTTCGCAATTCCAGGCGAGCGACGGCGACGATCACGGCGCAGCCGGCGCCGTCGCTCGCGGCGAACGGACAGGGACAATCCCCAAAACTAGGGGCTCCAGAAGATGTGGCCGATGCCCCGGAGATACCAGACGCCCTCGCGCTGCTCGAACTCCAGCACCAGGCTGCCCCAGCCGACCGGATCGTCCGCCGGGCCGGGGCTGTGGTACTCGACTGAGATCCGGCCGTGCGGCGGAGGGAAACCGCCGGTGGCGCTGGCGCCGGGGCTCACCTCGTTATAGTACACCTCCGGCGCGGCGGCGTAATCATGGGCGTACAAGACGCGCTGATAATAGTCATCGAACGTGTACGCCACCCGCGGCGGCGAAGCCTCTTGGGAGTAGGTCGAGCCCCAATCGTAGACGGTCGGGTCGCCGGCCAGGCCGGGAAGCTCCTGCGGCGCCCACGCCCGGCTCCGGTCGGGCGTTCGGTTTGCGCTGAACCGCAGGCCGACGTCCGGGTGGACGAAGGTCGCCAGGCGCGCCAGATCCTTGTCGCGCAGCGCCGCCATGACCGCCGTCGCCCGCTCGGCGATGACGGCCCGCGCCTCCGCCGGCGGCATCAGGCCGATGCGCTGCGCAGGCACCGTCCCCGGCGCCGGCCCGGCCAGCAAGCGCACGACATGCTCGCCGGGCAGCTCGATCACGGGCTGGGCCGAGCCATCCTGGCTGTTCACGAGCAGAACCTTGTCGTTCCACGCCGCCGGCGTATCCCAAATGCCCCCCTCCGCCGAGTCGCTCGCATCAAGCGCGGCGTCCATCACCAGATAAAAACGGGTCGTGTCGCCGCTGAACTCCATCAGCCCGCGCGGCAGCCTCAGGCCCGGGGCGATCCGAGGATCGTTCACCCTGGCAACGCGCGCCCAGGTCGCCGTGTCATAGATCCACCACTCCGGCCCATGCTCGCCCGCCGCCTGGACCAGCAGGCGCTCCCCGCCGCGCGAAACCCGCGCACGGCTCAGCGCGATCCCGGGGGGAGCGCTGCCGACGCCGACGCGCGGCCGTCCGGCCGCGCCGGGCAGCCGCTCTGATTCGAGCCTGAAATCCCGGCCGTTATCAAAGATCCAGAGCTGATCCGGGTCCAGCACGTAGAGCGCCGTGCCATCCGCCGCCGGCAGCGCCCCGGTAATCCTGGGCGGCGCCGACGCCGACCTGATCTCCTCGGCGGCATCGGTCGTCAAGTCAAACGTGTTGTCGCTCATGCCTGCGCTGGTGTCGTGCCGGAACAGATACAGCAGCACTTGGTCGCCGGCCGGGGCGAGGATGCCGAAGCCGTAGCCGCGATCGGGCCGCTCGGCCGCGCTGACCAGCTCGCCGTCGGCGGCGTTGCGGCGCTCGATCCGATACACGCCCTCGGCGGCCTGGCGTTTGAGCGCATACACGCTTTGGCCGTCAGGCGACACGGCAATGATGGGATGGCCCCCGGTGCGCGACAGCATCAGCTCGCCTGGCGTGGCATCGGCGGGCACATGCCAGATTCGCTGGCCGCTGGCCGCGTCAAGCGCGCTGATGCCGCCGGGATCAGCGAAATACAGCCGATAGCCATCAGGCGACAGAACCGCGTCGATTTCCGGCAGATCCAGCAGCAGCTTGCCATCGAGCCCGCCTTCGCCGGCATCGGGGGCCAAGGCGCCGGTGCGGGTGATGTCGACGGTCCATGCGATCTGGCCCGTCGCCGGATCAACCGCGCGAATCCGCCGGCTTTGCGGCTCATCGAGCCCGCCGACCTTGCTGATGAGATAGATCCGATCGGCCTGCGCGCCAGGCTGCGCGGTGGGCGTCGCAACGCCCCGGAACACCATCAGGCCAATCAACACCGCCGCTGCGGCGACCGCGACGCCGCCGAAGGCCCGCCGCCCCCAGCGCGCGAGCGACCCGAACTTCAACGGCTTGGGCTGGCGCGGCGGCACCGAGACCCGGCCCAGCTCATCCTGCAATTGCGCGCGCGCAGCCTGCTCGAACTGATTCAACTCATTGCCCATACGGCGAACTCCTCAAACGTGCGCTCCGCCGGCTTGCGCCGCGCAGGAACGCCTAGCGGGCCTCTAGCAACGACAACAGGCCGGCATCCGCTTCGACCATCGCGCGCAGCCGCTCGATCCCGACCCGCACCCGCGATTGGGCGGTGCGATCGGAGCAGCCGAGAATCGATCCCATCTCCGCGAACGACAATTCTTCCAGAAAGCGCAAGGCCACCGCCTCGCGCAGCTTGGGCGACAGGCGCAGGAGCATGGCGTGCAAGGCGCCGGTCCGCTCGCGAATCTCAGCCAGCTGGTTGGGCGACAGGCCGTCGGTCATCAGCGAGTGCAGGAGCGGGACAATCATCCAGCGCCGGCGCCGGGCGTAGTTGCGGCAGCGGCCCACCGTGATCGTGTGGACCCAGGTGCTCCAGGCGGAGCGGGCGGCGTCGAATTGATGGAGATGGGTCAGCGCGTACCAGAGCGAATCCTGCATCACCTCCTCGGCGGCGCCGGGGTCGCCCAGCAAGGCCAGGGCGAGCCGGAACACCCGGGTCCGGCTCATGTCATACAGCTCGTTGAGGGCCTGCTCATCGCCGCGCCTGGCGTGGGCCATCAAGGTATCCATCGGCTATCCTCACAGCGGGGTGGATTGTCGCAGCGTTATACACGCCGCAGGCGCGGCATACTCACTAAAAAACCGGGGCATGGCGGAGGTATCAGGAGGATATCAGTTCCGGGGCGATCGGCCAGGCGCGGGCAACGGGCGCAGGCGCGCGACCGGCGACTGGCCGGAGCGCACTGAGCGCCGGGAGGGGTTTGCGGTTCGGTTCGGCGGCGGCCAATCAGCCGCCAGGGCTGGCTCGCGGCCTAGCCGGCAGCGACAGCCTGCTCGCTGACAGTGGCCAGCAGGAACGCGCAGACATTCAAGACTTCGTCGACCAAGAACGGCTTCGCCATCAGCTCGGTCACGCCGGTCTCGCGGGCCGCCTGGCGCAGGAGCGGGGCGTCATAGGCGGTCATCATCAGGATGGGCAGGCCCAGGCCCTGGCGCCGCAGCTCGGCGGTCACCTCAAGGCCCGAGTGGCCGGGCAGCATATAATCCAAGATAATCAGATCGGGCCGGCGCAGGGCGGCGGCCGCCAGCCCCTGCTCGCCATCGGGCGCGTAGTGGACGGTGACATGCGGCAGCGAGCGCAGCGCCATTGTCAGCGCCAGCGCCAGCAAATCATCATCCTCGATAATCAGGATATGATGCATCAGAGCCTCCCATGTTTCTAACGGCGAAACCGGCGCCCCGCTCCGTGGCGGCGGGCGTCCCGGCTAGTGTACCGCCAAATCGCCGCCAGGGCGATAGTCCTTTAATCTTATTTAAAGAAATTGGCGCCGCCTGCTAGCGCCTGTAGCGCACGTAAGCCCGCCGGTAAGGCGGTGATGGTACCATAGGCCCAGCAGACCGGTTCGCAAGGAACTAGGCATGACGCAATCCATCAGTAAAAAAATCTTCGCCCGCGGCGCCGCCCAGCTTGTGCTGGTCTGCGGCCTGACGGTTTTCAGCATTTTCAGCCTGCTGGCCCTGACCACCGCCAGCGAGCAGCTCGTGGCCGCCAACCATGCCGCTGATCTGGTGCGGGACTTCGACACCAATCTGGTGCGGGCGGGCAGCGAGACCGGCACCTATCTCCTGACCGGCGAGGCGGAGCACCGCGCCGAGGCCGACGAACTGCTGGGCGAGGCCGAGCAATCGCTGGCTGAGATGACGGCGCTCGGCGCGACCGGCGAATTGGCGGAGCGCGCGGCCCTGGTCGGCGACCTGCGCGCCGGCCTCGCCGCCATCACGCCCGCGCTGCTGGCCGGCGACCTGGCCGCCCGCGTGCCGCTGATCGAGCGCACCCACGCGGCGCTGGAGCGGCTGGATCCGCTGGAGGAGCGCATCGACGCCGATCGCGACACGACTGCCGTCGCCATCCAGGCGACGATCCGCCAGGCCTCGCGCCGGATCATCTTCGCCGTGGCCGGGATCATCATCATCGCCCTGGTGGTGCTGGCGGGCGACTCATTCTTCACGATCAAAAATATCATCCGCCCGATCAGCGGCCTGATCAGCGCCGCGAACGCCGTCGCCGGCGGCGACCTCAGCCAGCAGGTGGTGCCGAGCACCGACGACGAGATCGGCACGCTCCAGCGCCGCTTCAACGACATGGTCGGCAGGCTGGCCGAGCAACGGCGGGCGCTGGAGCAGCAGGCCAACGAACTGCGGGCGGCCCGGGCCGGCGCCGAGGAGTCCAGCAGGGCCAAGAGCGAGTTCCTGGCCAATATGAGCCACGAGCTGCGAACGCCGCTCAACGCCGTGATCGGCTACAGCGAGCTGATCCAGGAGGACGCCGCCGACCTGGGCCAGCCGGACTTCGCCGAAAGCGCCGGTCGCATCCGCGCCGCCGGCCACCACCTGCTGGCGCTGATCAACGACATCCTCGATATCTCCAAAATCGAGGCCGGCAAGATGGACATCCACATCGAGACCATCAATCTGCCCGAGCTGGTGCGCGACGTGGCGACGACGATCCGGCCGCAGGCGGAAAAGCGCGGCAACCGGCTGGAGGTCAGCCTGGCTGAGGGGGTCGGGGAGTTCCAGACCGATCAGATCAAAGTGCGCCAGGCGCTGCTCAACCTGCTGAGCAACGCCGTCAAGTTCACCGAGCGCGGCGCCGTGCGGCTGCGCGTCGAGCCGGCGGCCCGCGACGGCCGCGACTGGCTGGCGTTCAGGGTTGAGGACACCGGGATCGGCATCTCGCCGGCCCAGATGTCGCGGCTGTTCCAGGCCTTCACCCAGGCCGACTCCTCGACGACCCGCAAGTACGGCGGCACCGGGCTGGGCCTGGTGCTCAGCCGGCGCTTCTGCCAGATGCTGGGCGGCGACATCACCGTCCACAGCGCGCCGGGCGAGGGCTCGACCTTCACCATGTACCTGCCGCTGGAGGCGACAGGCCAGGGGCAGATCCCGGGCGCCGAGCCCGGCGGCGAGCAGCCAGTAGTCCTGTTGATCGACGACGACCCGGCCACCCAGAACCTGCTGACCCGCGGGCTGGCGCGCCAGGGCCTTGAGGTGCGGATCGCCGGCGACGGCGCCGCCGGGCTGGCGATGGCCCGGGCCGCGCGGCCGGCGGCGATCGTGCTCGACGTGCTGCTGCCCGATACCGACGGCTGGGCCCTGCTGGCGGCGCTTAAATCCGATCCCGAGCTTATGTCAATTCCAGTCATCATGCAAACCATCATCGAAGACTCCAAGCAGGGCTACGCGCTGGGCGCCGCAGACTACCTGGTCAAACCGATCGACCGCGCCCGGCTGCTGGACGCGCTGCGGCGCTGCCTGGCGCCGGCCCCGACGGGCGCGCCGGTGCTGATCGTCGAGGATGACCAGCCGACCCGCGCGCTGCTGCGCCAGCTGCTGGAGCGCGAAGGGCTGGCGGTCAGCGAGGCGCCGGACGGCCGCGTGGCGCTGGACAGCCTGGCCCGCCAGACGCCGGCGCTGATGCTGCTCGACCTGATGATGCCCGAGGTGGACGGCTTCGAGGTCCTGGAGGCGCTGCGAGCCAATCCGGCCTGGGCGGCCATCCCCGTGATCGTGCTGACCGCCCGCGAGCTGAGCGAGCAGGAGCGGCGGGGGCTGGCCCAGTCAGTCCAGCGGATCATCCAGAAAGGCGGCGGCGGCAACCAGGAGCTGCTGGAGCAGGTGGCGGCGCTGGTGCGCGGCCAGGCGCCGCGCACCAGCGAGGGCGCGCTATGAGCCACGAGCCACACCCTGACCAGCCGATCAGCGACCGCGACCTCCAGCCGGCGCTCGAAGCCGTGGTGCTTGACAGCCTGCGTCCGGCGTCGGCGGGCCTGGCGGCGATCTACGTCTTGTTCGCCGCCAGCCACCTGGCGCTGCTGCCGCCGGCGGCGGCGCCGATCATGGCAAGCCTGGCGGGCGGAACGGCGCTGCTGCTGGCGGCGCTGCGCGTCGGCCTCGGCAGGCGCCAGCCGCCGACGCGCCTGGCCCATCCGCTGGCGATCGGCGTCCTGCTGCTGGTGCTGATCAACAGCCTGGCCCACATCGCGCTGCTGGCCGAGCCCCAGCAGACCACCAACATCGGCCTGCTGATCATCGGCGCCGGCTGCCTGGTGCTTTCGGCGCGCTGGCTGAACGCCGTCACCGCGCTGGCGTGGCTGAGCTGGGGGGCGATTGTCGCCGGGGCGCAGCCCTCGCCGCTCTGGCTGCACTTCATCTTCATGCTGCTGGGGGCGACTCTGCTCTCGCAGCTGGTCCATCTGGCCCGGGTCCGCACCTTCCGGCGCCTGGAGCGCGCCCGCCGCATGGAGGCGGACCAGCGCCGCGAGCTGGGGCGGCTGATCGAGGAGAGCCGCCGCAACGAGCTGCGCTTCCGCCAGCTGGCCGAGGCCGCCGACGAAGGCGTGCTGATCATCGCCGGCGAGCACATCATGGCCGCGAACAGCACCGCCGGCGAGCTGTGGGGCTACGACGCCGCCGATCTGGCCGGGAAGCGCCTCGGCGAGCTGGTGGCGCCGGTCTGCGCCGCCGAGGCCGAGGCCCATCTGGCCGCCGCCAGCGGCGAGCTGCTCGAAACCCTGGGCCAGCGCAAAGACGGCATGCCGCTGCCGCTGCGCCTGCGCTGCAAGCCGCTCCAGCATGCCGGCAGCCAGGCGCGGGTCGTGACCGTCCGCGACATGACCGAGCGGCTCCAGGCGCTGGCCGAGCTGCGAAGCGCCCGCGACACCGCCGAGGCCGCCAACCGGGCCAAAAACGAGTTCCTGGCCAACATGAGCCACGAGCTGCGAACGCCGCTCAACGCCATCATCGGCTACAGCGACCTGCTGGTCGAGGACGCCCGCGACCTGGGCCTGCCCGACTTCGCCGAGCCGCTGGCCCATATCAACCAGGCCGGCCACCATCTGCTGAAGCTGATCAACGACGTGCTCAATTTCTCGCGCCTGGAGGCCGGCGACCTGCGCCTGACCCTGGAGGCGCTGCCGGTCGAGACGCTGGTCGAAGCGGCGGCGGCGGCGGCCCGGCCATGGATCGAAAAAAATCAGAATCGATTTATAATCTCAGCGGCGCCAAAGCTTGGTACAATGAGCACCGACGGCGGCAAGCTCCGCCAGGTGCTGCTCCATGGCCTGCGCAACGCCGCCACCTTCACCAGCGGCGGCAGCGTCACCCTGGGCGCCTGGCGCGAGCGGCGCGGCACGCGCGAGTGGATCATCTTTGAGATCGCCGATACCGGGATCGGCATGAGCGAGGAGCAGCAGGCCCGCGTCTTCGAGCACTTCACCCAGGCCGACGGCTCGTCGACCCGCCGCTACGGCGGCATGGGGCTCGGGCTGGCGCTCAGCCAGCGGCTGTGCCGCCTGCTGGGCGGGGTGCTGAGCCTGCGCAGCGCCGCCGGCGTCGGCACCGCCCTGAGCATCGCCGTGCCGGCGACCCTGGACGGACAGCACGAGGACGAGGGCCTGCCGGCCGCGCTGCCGGCGGAGGAAGGAAACCCAGATGCCAACCATTTTGCTGGTTGAGGACAATGAGATGAACCGGGACATGCTGATCCGCCGCCTGGAGCGCCGGGGCTTCAACGTGCTCAGCGCCGCCGACGGCCTGGCCGGACTGGAGCTGGCCCGCAGCGGCGCGCCCGATCTCATCTTGATGGACATGAGCCTGCCCGAGCTTGACGGATGGGAGGCGACCCGCCGCCTCAAGGCCGATCCGGCGACCAGCCCGATCCCGGTGATCGGCCTGACCGCCCACGCCATGCCCGGCGACGAGCAAAAGTGCCGCGAGGCCGGCTGCGACGACTACGACACCAAACCGGTCGATCTGCCCCGCCTGCTCGCCAAAGCCGACCGGCTGCTGACAGGGAGTCCGCCAGGCCCCGGGGAGCAGGCGCCATGACCCAGCCGCCAGCCGGCGCCATCCTGGTCGTCGACGATGTCGAGGACAACCGCAATATCCTGGCCCTGCGGCTGCGGCGCCTCGGCTACGGGGTCACCCTGGCGGAGAACGGCCGCCAGGCGCTCGATCTCATCGCCCGCCAGGCCTTCGATCTGGTCCTGCTGGACATCATGATGCCCGAGCTGAACGGCTACCAGGTGCTGGAGCGGATCAAAAGCGAGCCGACGAGCCAGCATCTGCCGGTGGTGATGGTCTCGGCCACCGACGAGATCGAAAGCGTCGTCCGCTGCATCGAGCTGGGCGCCGAGGACTATCTGTTCAAGCCCTTCAACCCGGTTTTGCTCAAGGCCCGGGTGGCCGCGTCCCTGGAGCGCAAGCGGTTGCACGACCAGGAGCGCGAGTACCTGACCATGCTGGAGCACGCCCAGCGCACCTCGGAGCAGCTGCTGCTCAACATCCTGCCCAAGCCGATCGCCGACCGGCTGCGGACCGACCCCGGCACCATCGCCGAAAGCTTCGGCGCCGTGACGGTCCTGTTCGCCGACATCGTCGATTTCACGGCGCTGGCCAGCCAGGCCGAGCCATCCGCCGTGGTCCGGCTGCTCAACGAGCTGTTCTCGACCTTCGACGAGCTGGCGGCCGCCCGCGGGCTTGAGAAGATCAAGACGATCGGCGACGCCTACATGGCGGTCGGCGGCCTGCCCACGCCGCGCCCCGACCACGCCAGCGCCGTCGCCGAGCTGGCCCTGGCCATGCGCGACTGGATCGCCGGCTTCCACGACCAGGCCCTCGGGCGGGGCTTCGAGCTGCGGATCGGCATCCACACCGGGCCGGCGATCGCCGGCGTCATCGGCACCAAAAAGTTCAGCTACGACCTCTGGGGCGACACCGTGAATGTCGCCAGCCGCATGGAGTCCCAGGGCCTGCCGGGGCAGATCCAGGTCTCGGCGGCGACCTACGAGCTGCTGCGCGAATCTTATCGATTCGAGGAGCGCGGCCCGATCACCATCAAAGGGAAAGGACAGCTGCCAACCTTTATCCTGCATGGCAGGCGGGACTGAGAACAGGCATGAACTGGCAATACACACCCTATCTGTTTCCGGTGCTGGGCGCCGGCGCAATTAGCACCACGCTGGCGGTGATCGCTTCGCGCAAGCGCACTTCGGTGAGCGCGCTGCCTTTCATGGCGATGATGATCGCCGTCGCGTATTGGTCGTTCTGCTACGCCATCGAGCTGAGCAGCACCCAGCTGGCGACCAAAGTCCTTTGGTCGAAAATCATGTACCCGGGCATCGCGATCACGCCGGCCACATGGCTGATCTTCGCCCTCTACCAGACCGGGCGCGGCCACTGGTTCACCCGCCGCAACTGGTGGTGGTGGACGATCGAGCCGATCGCGGTCATCGCCCTGGCCTGGACCAACAACGCCCATCGCATGATCTGGACCGACAACCGGCTGGTGCAAGAGGGCGGCATCGTCGTCCAGGTCGTGGACCACGGCCCGCTGTTCTGGGTCCACGCCGTCTACTCCTACGTCGGCATCGCCCTCGGCAGCTTTTTCCTGATCAAAGACGCGCTGGGCGCCGGCGGCCTGCTGCGCAGCCAGACCTGGCTGATGCTGGTGGCGATCTCGGCGCCATGGATCGGCAACGCGCTCTATCTGAGCGGCCTCAGCCCGTCCAACCTGGATCTGACGCCGTTCGCCTTCACCCTGACCGGCCTGGGCCTGGCGGCGGCGCTGTTCCGCTTCGGCCTGCTGGAGATCGTCCCGATCGCCCGCTCGCGGGTGGTGGACACGATCAGCGACGGCGTGCTGGTGCTGGACTCGGACCACCGGCTGGTCGACATCAATCCCGCCGCCGCCGCCGTGATCGGCCGCCCGATCTCGGAGCTGATCGGCCAGCCGAGCC
>DASWWB010000920.1:0-3837 GCA_036406115.1 Herpetosiphonaceae bacterium | reverse complement strand
GCCGCCGCCGCTGGCGCCGCCCACAGCCCCGCCCGCCCCGCCGCCGGCGCTGACGCTCGTCCCCGACAGCGATGCCAGGAAATTCTGGCTGAAGTCCTGGAGCAAGAGCGACTGGCCGGCGCCGGCGCTGACCGAGTTGCCGCTGCCCATCACGGGGAAATACCAGTGCGGCAGCGGCTCGGGGGTCAGGCTGTAGGCTTTGACCAGCTTGGACTCGACGCCGAGGGCGGCGGCGTAGGGCAGCAGCTCGGCGAAGCGGCCCGCACCGGCGGCGTCGGGCTTGAGCGAGCGCAGGTAGCGCTGGAAGGCCTGCCAGCGCGCGAGCGCCTGGGCGCCGGCAGGGGTCAGTCCGCGCAAGCTGGCGCTGAGAATCACCCAGAGCAGGCTGAGGGCGGCGCCCACCGCCGGGATGATCGGCAGCCACCAGCTGTAGCGCTCGGCCAGGACGCCGCCCGGGATCAGCGCGATGACGCTGGCGATCAGCAGCAGCGTGCTCCAGACCAGGGCGCGCTGGCGGCGGCGCAGCGCTTGGTCGTCGGCCAGCCCGGCTTCGATCAGCCGGCGCTGGGCGGCGCCGCCGAGCGGCGCCAATTCCTTGAGCAGCGCGCTTTGCCGATCGCTGAGCTTGACCTCGGCCTGGCCGTCGAACAGCCGCGCCAGGGCCGCCTGCTCATACTCGCGCAGGTCGTCGCCGGCGTTTGGCGCGCGGCGGGCCAGCACCTGCGGCTGGCGCCAAACCTTGGTCGGCTCCGCCTCGTGGAGCGTCAGGTGGCCGCGCTGCGCCAAATCGAGGATCGTGCCGGCCAGGGCCGGGCCGTCGCCGGAGCGCAGGAGCTTGGCGGCCTCGGCGGGCGCCAGGTCGCCGGGCCGGTCGGGCAGGGCGCCGGCGGCGAAATCCGCTCCGCGCGGATCGTGGTTGCGCCGCCGCCAGGCCCAGAGCGCCAGCCCGCCGCCGAGCAGTAGCGCCGCCGCCGCCGCCGACAGCCAGCGATTGACTGCCGGCCTGGTCGTGGCGTCGTAGCTCGCCTGGCGCTGCTCCGCCGCCTGCCAGGCCGCCGTCCCGCCGCCGATCAAGCCGGGCGGAACGAAGGCCCGCACCGTCAGCTCCGCGCCCTCGGGAATCGCGTCGGCGGCGATGATCAGGCGGTCGGACTCGCTGCTGATCCGCCCCGGCGCGTCCGGCGTCTCCGCCCGCACCTGCCCCGGCGGGACGGTTGCCGGCCATGCGACCGAGCTGACGGAGCGCTCGACCGCCGCGTCGCGCGCCGCCGGCACCAACGCCCACCAGATCTCGTCATTCTCGCCGTTGCGCCGCACTGCGCCGGCCACCTCGTAGCTGAGTGTGATCGTCCGCACGCCGCCAGTGGTCGGCGGGTAGACCCAGCGCACCCGCTGCACATCGCCCTCCGGGTCGACGCTGAAGGTGTAGGGCTCGTCGCTGTCGTTGTCGTCGACCTGGCGGAACGCGCGGTCGCCCTCGCTGACGCGGATGGCGCTGATCGAATCCAGCCGCCGGCGCGGCAGGTCGCGGAACGCGAAGGTGAACGGCCCGCCCTCGAAGCGCAGCGTCAGCGTTTCGGCGACGCGCAGCACGCCGTCCTCGCCCACGCTCACTGCGCTGT
Source organism: Herpetosiphonaceae bacterium (assembly GCA_036406115.1). GTDB lineage: Bacteria > Chloroflexota > Chloroflexia > Chloroflexales > Herpetosiphonaceae > DASWWB01. The sequence goes on along the minus strand of DASWWB010000920.1, from coordinate 2,215 downwards.
TGAACTCTTGCCAGACATAGGATTTATCAGCCTGCCCGCCGCAGGCCGCCAGCAGCCAGAGCGCCAGCAGCGCCAGCGCCGTCAATCGCCTCATCGGAAACCCCTTTCCCACAGCATTGCCATTGCGGGCCGCGAGATGCCGCGCCCGCTTGCAAGCATAGCACGGGCCGCGCCGCGCCGGATTCGAGTTCTCGCCCGGCATATGCGATACTCCCGGCGATGAGAAGTCAATCATCGATCGAGGCGCCTGCGCGGCGCGGAGGAGACAGAGTCATGGCGAAGGAACCGCTTGCCACTGAGCACATCCTGGCGTTGCTGGAGGCCGGGCCGGGCCGGATCGCGGCGCTTGTCGCCGATGCGACGCCGGAGCAGCTGCGCGCGTCGGCGGGGGGCGGCTGGTCGGCGGTCGACGCGCTGGCCCATCTGCGCTCGTGCGCGGATGTCTGGGGCGGCTGCATCGACGCAATCCTGGCCGAGGACCATCCGACGATTCGCGCGATCAACCCCACCACCTGGATTGACCGGACCGACTACCGCGAGCTGGAATTCCAGCCCTCGTTCGCCGCCTACGCCGCCCAGCGCGCGGCGCTGCTGGAGCGGCTCAAAGCGCTTCCCGGGGCCGCCTGGGAGCGCTCCGCGACGGTCACCGGGGCGGGCAGGGCGCTGGAGCGCACGGCGCGCTTCTACGCCCAGTGGCTCGCCGAGCACGAGCGTTCGCACTTCAAGCAGTTCAAGCAGATCGCCGCAGCGCTGCGGGGCGGCCGATGATCGCCTGGATCAGTTTGGTCGCGCTGGTGGCGATCGGCGGCGGGCTGCGCTGGTGGTGGGCCGGCCGCCAGCAGGGTGTGGCTCCGCCGCCCCAGCCGCAGCAGCTAGTCGATGAGGGGCAGCCCGAGCCATGGCAGGTTGCAGGGCGGCCGCCGCCTGCGTTGCTTGTGATCCCGCCGCCGGGCGTTCCGGGCGCGCCGCCTGTCCCGCACCCGACCCTGGCGACCGTCGTGCTCCACAACGACGCGACGACACCGATGGATGTGGTGGTGCTGACGCTCAATGCGTTGTTCGGCCTGACGCCGCAGGTCGCGATCGCGATGATGCTCGATGCCCATCGCTATGATCTGGCTCCCATCGCCCTCCTGCCGCCGGACGAGGCCGCCGCGCTGGTTGAGCAGGCCAGCGCCCTGATGCGTAACTCCGAGATGGCGCTGCGCTTTTCCATCATCCCGCCTGCCGCCAGCGAGGCGTAGCGCAGCGGGGGACGAGCGCTCGCACTGCAAGCAGCTCAAGCAGATCGCTGAATCTCTCAGCGGCGGCTCGTCTGTGCCATAAAGCAAAGATCCGGCTGGAAAACGCGCCCAGTCGGATCTTTATGATGGTTCAGGCGCGATCGCCCGCCGCGCTTCCGGGGTGGTTAGGCTTGGACGGCGGCTGGTTGCAGGCGCCACTCATCGATGAGCTGGACCACCCAGCCCTCGATCCGCTCGCTGGTGAGGTCGGCTTGGTTGGCCTCATCGATCGCCAGCCCGAGGAGCTGATCGCCCTCAAGCGCCAGCGACGCCTCGAATTCGTAGTCCTGAGACGGCCAGTGGCCGGCGAGGAGCGCGCCGCGCTCGCGGAGCTTGGCCGCCAGCACACCCAGCGCGTCCTGGAAATTCTCGGGGTAGCCGATCTGGTCCCCGACGCCGAACAGCGCGACATGCTTGCCGCTGAAATCAAGCTGGTCGAGCTGCGCGAATTTGCTGTCCCAATCGTCTTGCAGCTCGCCGACATTCCAGGTCGGGATGCCAAGAATCAAATAGTCGAAAGCCAGCAGATCAGCCAGCTGCTTAATCTTGACGATATTGATCGGCGCCAGAGCCTTCATGCCGGCGGCCGTCCAGGTCTGCGCGATCTCCTCGGCGACATACTTCGTCACGCCGGTGGTGCTGCCGTAGAACAGGCCCACCCGATCCGAATCGCCGGCGTCGTCCGCGCTGGGATCGTCGAGGGGCAGGGGCGGCAGCGCCGCCTGGCTGTCGAGCCAGGCTTTGGCCTCCGCGAGGCTGGCGGCCGCATGACCGCGCACGCCGAAGGCATAGGCGGCGAAGCGCTCGGTGCTCGCCCGATGCTCCTCCCACGCGCCGGGATTGCCAGGGGCGTAGAGGTCCATCAGCTCGGGCGGCACCACGCTCACATAGCCCAGGCACAGCTGATTGTTGCGCGCGAGGTAGTCCCGGCG
>DASWWB010000919.1:0-2521 GCA_036406115.1 Herpetosiphonaceae bacterium | reverse complement strand
ACGCCGGACCTTTCAGCGCATAGGATTGGCATGAGACTTGAGCGGCGCACCGTGATTCTCTCCCTGTTCGGGCTTCAGCTCGCGGGCTGCCTGCTCGTGGTGCTGGGCGAAGTGTTCGACCGCAGCTCGCCGCAGCTGCTGGCCTACAGCATTTCGGGGCTGGTGATGAGCCTGGGCGTGGCTTTGCTCTACTGGGCGGGATGGGAGCCGGCGCGGCTGATCAACATCGGCATTGTCACCGTGCTGATCGGCGCGGCGCTGCCGCAGGAGCTGATCACCGACAGCCTCTCGTTCATGGTGCTGGTGCCGGCGGCGCTGGCGATGATCCTGGGCGGGCCGGGCTGGATCGCCGGCACCGGCGCGGCGATGTTCCTGATCATCACTGTCAGGGCGGGCGGCTTCGATCACGCCTACGTCGACATCCGCACCTTCGCCGCCTATCTCCTGATCATCGGCAGCATGGCGCTGGGGCGGATCATCGCCGACAGCGCCGAGACCACCGCCGAGGTCAACGCCCGCCACGCCGACGTCGCCCTCAGCCAGGCCCGCAAGCAAGCCCAGGAGAACGCCGCCAAAGCCGCCGCCCTGGAGGATCAGAACCAGCAGCAGCAGGATTTGCTCGCGCTGGTCTCGACGCTCGAAACCCCGGCCTTCCCGCTGGCCGACGGCGTGCTGCTGGCGCCGGTCCTCGGCCACCTCGACACCCGCCGGGCCGAAACGCTCACCGAGCGCCTGCTGCACGAGGCCCATCGCCAGCGCACCAGGCTGATGGTGATCGACCTGGCGGGCGTGGCGGCCTTCGACACCGGCACCGCCCAGGCGCTGCTGCGCACGGTCCAGGCGCTGCGGCTGCTCGGCTGCGACGTGACCCTCACCGGCATCACGGCCGAGGTGGCCGCCACGATCAGCGGCCTCAACATCCCGGTCCGCGACCTTAAGATCGCCCGCTCGCCCCAGGACGCCCTGCGCCAGCTCGCCGCCGCTAGGGGAACCAGCGCCGGTTAAGCTCGGCGATCCAGCCCTCGGCCTCCAGCTCCGCCAGCACGCGGTCGATCTCAGCGCGCAGCTGGTAGCCGGCGACCGGCAGCGCCAGCACATACGGCTCGAAGGTCAGGCCGCCCAGGTAGCGCAGCCGGCCGCGCTGGACGTAGGGCAGCGCGGAGGCGTTGTCGACGACCGCCGCGTCGGCCCCGCCTGCCAGCGCAAGCTCCAGCGCCGCCGCCTGGCTCAGCGGCTGGTTGGCGACGGTCAGCGGCCGGGAGGTGGCGAAGGCCCGCAGCGCGGTCTCACCGCCCGAACCCAGCTGCACCGCCACCGTCCGCCCCGCCAGATCGTCAAGGCCCCGCAGCGTGCCCGAGACCGGCGCCACCGCCTGCTGGCCGGCGTCGAAGTAGGGCCTGCTGAACGACGCGCGCCAGGCCTCGCCCGGATTGAGCACGATCCCCGCCGCCAGCAGATCGACCTGATTGGGGTTGCCGGCGTCCACGGCGCTGAACAGCGCGTCGTAGCCGACCTGGCGCCACTCGACCCGCAGCCCGAGCCGCCTGCCAATCTCGTTGACCAACTCGATGTCGTAGCCGCGCCATTGCCCGTCGACCACCTCGGCGAAGGGCCGGAAGCCGGCGTCGCTGCCCGCCACCAGCACCCCGCGCTCCGTCGCCCGCCGCCAGACCGGATCGGCCGCCCCGCTCTCCGTCCCCGCCGCCAGCCAGACATAGCCGGCCACGATCAGCAGCGCCAGCAGATCAAACAACCGCCGCATCAATCGTCATCGCTTTCCGGGCTCAGCGCCTGCTCGGCATGATAGAACAGCCTGGGCGCTGGCGAATTCCAGCGACGGAATTGGTTGTTGAGGATCGGCGCCAGCTCGCGCTCCAAGGCGGCGGCGATCAACTCGGGCAGCTCCGGATTGATCAATTCATAGCGCCAATTGCCGGCCCACTGCGGCTTCGGCACCGTCACCGCCAGCAGATAATCAACTTCGCGTTCAAGCAGCGCGGCGGAAAGCTCCGGGAGCGGCTGTCCGCCGCGCTGCGCGCCAATCGCCCGCGTGTGTTCCGCCAGCGCCAGCCCGAGGCCGCGCCACAGCCCGTCGACATGCGTTCCGCCGCCGCCGGTGCGCTCAAGGTTGACGAAACTCCGCTGGAGCGGCGGCGCATCGCTGTCGAAGCACAGCGCCAAATCGAGCAGGCAGCCATCGGCCAACTCGGCGGCATAGGCGATGATCGGCGGATCGTTGGCCTCGATCGGAAGCAGCTCGCTGAAATAGGCCGCCAGATCGGGATAAGCGATGCGCTCATGGCGGCCGCCCGCCTCGTCGCGCAGCATGATCGCGCAGCCCGGGATCAGCGCCGCCAGCTCGCGCAGCCTGCCGACCAGGGGAAAGATCGACGCGCTGGCACTCTCGAAGACAAACAGGGACGGGTCTGGCGCGAAACGCAGCCGCCGCCCCGAGCGGCCGGTCGGCTCGACGACCACAGCCGGTCCGTTCGGCTCGCCCTGCCTGAAGCTTTGGCGGATG
>DASWWB010000918.1:0-3516 GCA_036406115.1 Herpetosiphonaceae bacterium | reverse complement strand
ATCGAGCTGACGCCCACCATCACCCCCACCAATAATCTGGCCCGCAGCTGGCGCGCCATCGAACTCGCGCCCGCCAGCGCCGTCGCCCCCGCCCGATCCGCCCTGGCCAAGAGCCCTCAGCCGCAGCGGGACACCGAACATGCCGGCCGCCAGCTGGGCGATGCCAAGCTGCAAACCGCCTGGGACTGGCACGACATCGAAGCTCTGATCGCCAGCCAGGACTGGGCCTGGCACGCAGACGAACTGGCGCCGACCCTGCCCCAGGTTGCGCAGGAGCGGCGTGTTAGTGAAGCGATAAACTTCAAAAGCTAGGAGACTCGCCATGAGCGGAGAGCGCGCCACAATGATTTTGCAGGGTGTCCGCGAGGATGTCGCGCGCCAGCAGCCGCGCGCGGGCGCCACGCTGCCAGACGACGGCTACATGCTGCTCGCCGCCCTCTCGAACTACGATCGCCCGACCTACCTGCACAGCCTGCGGGTCGGCAAACTGGCCGCCGAGATCGCCCGCGTCGCCGGGCTGGACCGGGAGGAGTGCTGGCTGGCAGGGCTGCTGCACGATTGCGGCAAGCTGCTGACCCCGCTCTCGGTCCTGCGCAAGGCCGGCCATCTCAGCGGCGAGGAAATCGCCATCGTCCGCCGCCACGCCGCCGAGGGCGCCACGCTGATCCGCCGCTATCCCGCCCTGGCGGATCTGAGCCCGATCATCGCCGACCACCACGAGCGGCCCGACGGCGCGGGCTACCCGACGGGCTCCACATGGTCGACGCCGAGCGCGCGGGCGGTGGCGCTCGCCAATCAGCTCGACGCGCTGACCTACCATCCCAACCTGCACACCATGGTGATGGAGCAGCCGGCGGCGATCAAGGAGACGCTGCGCCGCGAAGCCGGGCGGGCCTGGGACGAGGATCTGGCGCTGAAGGTGGCGGCCAACTGGCATCGCCTGGCCGAAAGCGCCCAGCAGGAGGCGCTCGCCTGCGTCGCGGCCCGTCGCGGCCAGCCCGAGCCAATCGAGCCTGACTACGCCGAGGCCGCCGCCCGCGCGCTATCGGTCGGCCAGCTCTGATCCCCGACGCGGGCCGCGCCCGCCAGCAGGAGGGCGCCACGCATGGGGGCGCCGCTCCGGAAACGCCCGGCCAGGGACGAGAGAGCCTGGCCGGGCGCTTGATTTTAGGGCGCGGCGCTCAAAATGTGCTAGGATAGCGCCAAGGAGGGTGCCATGCCGCGAATCGAACCGCTCATGCCCGAGCAAACCACGCCCGAGGCGCAACAGGTCCTGGCCGCGTTTTACCGCAAGCGGGGCAACGTGCCGAATATGTTCCGCACCTTCGCCCTGCGCCCCGAAATGATGATCGCCGCCAGCAACCTGATGGCCGCCGTGCTCACCACCGGCACTGTCGACCTGCGCCTCAAGGAGATGGTGATCGTCCGCACGTCGCAGCTCAACGGCTGCGCCTACTGCCTGTCCTCCCACTCGGCGCTGCTGCGCGGGCTGGGCGTTTCGCAGGAGGCGATCGACGCCCTGGAGAACCCCGGCGACGATCGTTGGAGCGCGGCCGAGCGCGCCGCCCTGCGCTATGCCGAGCAGGTCACCAAGGACGCCAAGCGGGTCGGCGACGAGCTGTGGGATGAGCTGAAACGCCATTTCGACGAGGGCCAGATCATCGAGATCACCGCCGCCACCAGTCTGTTCAATATGTTCAACCGCTTCAACGACGCGCTCCAGATGGAGATCACCGAGCCAGGCTGGCCCGGCGACGCCCCGCCTCCGAGCGCTTGATGTTCTGGTCGGGGCGCCCGCCCCGGCGTAGGCCAGCGGCTGCTGGCGCAGGAGCCAATCAATGACCGGACTGCCCCGGATCGGATTCATCGGGCTGGGCGCGATGGGCGCGCCGATGGCCGCCAATCTGCTCAAAGCGGGCTACCCGCTGACGGTCAGCGTCCACCGCAGCCGCGAGGCCGCCGACCGGCTGGCCGAGGCGGGCGCCGCCGTCGTCGACGCGCCGCGCTTGCTCGGCGAGCGCAGCGAGATCGTGATCACGATGGTGCCGGACGCGCCGCAGGTCGAGGAGGCGCTGCTCGGGCCCCAGGGCGCCGCGCACACCCTGGCGGCCGGCAGCGTCTGCATCGATATGAGCACGATCTCGCCGGTCGCCACCAAGCGGATCGCCGCAGCGCTGGCCGAGCGCGGGATCGAGATGCTCGACGCCCCGGTGAGCGGCGGGCCGGTCCGAGCCGCCAGCGGCGAGCTGGCGATCATGGCCGGCGGCGCCGAGGCGACGTTCGCCCGCTGCCTGCCGGTGTTGCAGGCGCTGGGCAAGGCGATCACCCACGTCGGCGGCACCGGCGCCGGCGAAGTGGTCAAGCTGTGCAACAACCTGGCGATCAGCGTGATCGCCATGGCCAACCTGGAGGCGCTGGCCCTCGGCGTCGCCAACGGCGTGCCGGCCGAGACGGTCCGCGAGGTGCTGCTCGGCGCCACCGGCAACAACTACCTGCTGGAGCACTGGCTGCCGGGCACGGTGTTCACCGGCGACTACGCCAAGGGCTTCGCCAGCGAGCTGCTGGCCAAGGATCTGGCGGCGGTCGGCGCCACCGCCCGCGCCGCCGGCCTGCCGCTCTTTGCCGGCGGGCTGGCAGAGCAGCTCTGGCTGCGCCACGCCCGCCAGGCGCCGCGCCTGGACTACACATCGCTGGCGGCGTTCTACGAGGAAAGCCTGGGCCGGCCGCTGCGCCAGCTGCCCGACGAAACGTAGCCAGGCCGAGGAGGATCCGATGATCGCATCCGACACCGCCCAGAACGCCGGCGACCAGCCATACTCAACCGGCAATCCCGAGCTGGATCTGGTGATGAGCGGCGGCTTCCCCGGCGGGGCGCTCTCGCTGATTGTCGGCCCGCCCGGCGCCGGCAAAACGGTGCTGGCGACCCAACTGGCCTTCGCCGCCGCGCGCGGCGGGCGCAAAGTGGTGTACTTGACCAACGTGTCGGAGTCCCACGCCAGGCTGATCAAACACATCCGGGCCCTGAGCTTCTTCGATGAGCAACTGCTGACGCGAAGCCTGAATCTGGTCAGCGTCAACACCGCGATCCAGAGCCAAGGCAGCGAGGCGACGATCAATTTCATCGCCGATGTGGCCCGCGACGCCCAAGCCGAGCTGGTGGTGATCGACAGCTATCTCGGCCTGCAACAGCTGATCGCCGCCGACAGCCAGAAGCGCCGCGAAACGCTGTTCAATCTGATGGCGCGGCTGCGGCTGCTGGGCGCCAGCACGGTGCTGGTCGGCGAGTACCCGGCGGCGGCGCTCGGCAGCGAGCCGGAGTTCGCGGTCGCCGACTGCGTGATCGAGCTGGCCTACGAGCCGCAGGGCATGCGCCGGCGCCGCCTGCTGTCGGTGCTGAAGATGCGCGGCACCGCCTTTCTCGAAGGGCTGCATCCCTGCGCCATCACCGCCCGCGGCGTCGAAGTGTTCCCCCGGCTGGAATCGCTGCCAGCGCCGGCGCCGTTCCGCCCGGCGGCA
>DASWWB010000917.1:0-5770 GCA_036406115.1 Herpetosiphonaceae bacterium | reverse complement strand
ACGGCATCGTGGTCATGCCGCTGATCGGCGACCTCGGCCCGGCCCGGCTGGCCGATGTGCAGCGCCAGGCGCTGGAGGCGATCGTCGAGAACGCCGCCCGCCACCTGCTGCTGGATGTCACCGGCGTCCCCGCGCTTGACCGGGAGGGGGCGGACGCGGTCTTCGCCACGATCGACGCCGCCCGCCTGCTCGGCTGCGCGGTGGCGCTGGTCGGGGTCGGGCCGGCGCTGGCGGAGGCGCTGGCGGCCATCCCCGGGGTGCGCAGCCGCGTGGCCTGCTTCAGCACGCTCCAGGCGGCGCTCCGCAGCCTGCGGCGGGCGGCGTGATCCATCTTGCGACGGTTTGCCGCCGCCGCGCCACCCGTGCTATACTGGCGGCGATGGTGAACACAGCGGGAGTAGTACGCGCACGTTTCAGAGAGCGGCCGGATGGTGCGAGGCCGCGCACCGCGCAGAACTCGCCCGGCTGGCCGCGATGGTGAACCGCCAGTAGTCATCGCCGGGTGCGCCCGTTACAGCGTCCACGAGTGGCGCCGCCGCATGGCTGCGCAACCAGGGTGGTACCACGGAGCTTCGCTTCGTCCCTGACAGGGGCGGGGCTTTTTTGTGTCTCAAAGGAGGATGATTATGTCGAGGCGCTACAGTCCGGAGGCGGTCGAGCAGAAATGGCGGGAGCGCTGGGAGGCGAGCGGGCTGTACCGCTTCCAGCCCGAGAGCGACAAACCCAAGCACTACGCGGTCACCATGCTGCCCTATCCCTCGGGCAACCTGCACATCGGCCACTGGTACGCCATGGCCCCGAGCGACGCCCACGCCCGCTACATGCGCATGCGCGGCAACAATGTCTTGTTCCCGATGGGCTTCGACGCCTTCGGCCTGCCGGCCGAGAACGCCGCCATCAAGCGCAACCTGGATCCGCGGGCCTGGACCTACAGCAACATCGAGTTCATGCGCAACCAGCTGAAGTCGATCGGCATGATGATCGACTGGGACCAGGAGATCATCTCCGCCGACCCCGAGTATTATCGCTGGAACCAGTGGTTCTTCATCCAGTTCTTCAAGCGCGGCCTGGCCTACAAGAAATTCTCAGCCGTCGACTGGTGCCCGTCGTGCAACACGACCCTGGCCCGCGAGCAGGTGATCGGCGACGACCGGCGCTGCGAGCGCTGCGGCACCCTGGTCATCAAGCGCGACCTGGACCAGTGGTACTTCAAGATCACCAACTACGCCGAGGAGCTGCTGGATTTCAGCCACATGGAGTGGCCCGAGCGGATCACGACCATGCAGCGCAACTGGATCGGCCGCTCCGAGGGCGCCGAGGTCACCTTCCGTTCCGAGCAGGATGATCCGATCACCGTCTTCACCACCCGGCCGGACACGCTGTGGGGCGCGACGTTCATGGTCCTGGCCCCGGAGCATCCGCTGGTCGCCAAGCTGACGAGCGACGGGCAGCGGGCGGCGGTCGAGGCCTACGTCGCCGAGGCGGTGCGCAAAACCGAAGTCGAGCGCCAGTCGACCGACGACAGCAAGCAGAAAACCGGCGTCTGGATCGGCGCCCACGCCGTCAACCCGGTCAGCGGCGAGCGCATCCCGATCTGGATCGCCGACTACGTGCTGATCACCTACGGCACCGGCGCGATCATGGCGGTGCCGGGCCACGACCAGCGCGACTTCGCCTTCGCCAAGACCTTCGAGCTGCCGATCAAGCGCGTGGTGGCGCCCGACGCCAGCCAGGCCGCCGCGCCGCTGGACGAGGCCTTCACCGGCGACGGCGTGCTGGTCAACTCCGGCATCATCGACGGCATGGACACCGACGCCGGCTGGGAGAAAATCGTCGGCTGGCTGGAAGACCAAGGCATCGGCAAGCGCACCATCAACTACCGGCTGCGCGACTGGCTGGTCAGCCGCCAGCGCTACTGGGGCACGCCCATCCCGATGGTCACCTGCCCGCAGTGCGGCATCGTGCCGCTGCCCGAGGACCAGCTGCCGCTGAAGCTGCCCGATCAGGTTGATTTCAAGCCGACCGGCGAGTCGCCGCTGAAGCTGCACCCGACCTGGCGCTTCACGACGTGCCCGCAGTGCGGCGGCGAGGCCGAGCGCGACACCGACACCATGGACACCTTCGTCGATTCGTCGTGGTACCACTGCCGCTATCTGAGCCCGAAAGACAGCTTCGCCCCCTTCGACCCCGACTTGGCCAAGCACTGGCTGCCGGTCGATCAGTACAGCGGCGGCGCCGAGCACGCGGTGATGCACCTGATGTACGCCCGCTTCTGGTGGAAGGCCATGCGCGACCTGGGCCTGGTCGAGGGCCCCGAGCCCATGCTGAAGCTGATCAACCAGGGCGTGATCCTGGGCGAGGACAGCCAGAAAATGTCCAAGAGCCGCGGCAATGTGATCGACCCCGACATGCTGGCCGCCCAGTACGGCGCCGACGTGGTCCGCACCTTCCTGATGTTCATCGGCCCGTGGGAGCAGGGCGGCCCCTGGAACAGCAAGGGCATCGAAGGCGCCGTGCGCTTCCTGGACCGGGCCTGGCGCGCGGTGACCGACGAGCCGAACCAGCCGGGGACCGGCGGCGACGAGGCCGCGCTGCGCCGCGTCACCCAGCGCACGATCAAGAAGGTCGGCGACGACATCGCCCGCTTCAGCTTCAACACCGCTGTCTCGGCGCTGATGGAGTTCGTCAACGAGCTGATGAAGGCCCGCGAGACCGCTATCCGCGGCGGCGAGGCCTGGCGCGAGTCCTGCGCCACCCTGGCCCTGCTGCTGGCGCCGATCGCGCCCCACCTGGCCGAGGAGATCTGGGAGTACCTGGGCAAGGGCGAAAGCGTCCATCTGCAAGCCTGGCCCGCCTTCGACGAGGCGCTGCTGGTCGAAAGCGAGATCGAGCTGCCGGTCCAGGTCAACGGCAAGGTGCGCGGCAAGGTGATTGTCCCGGCCGACGCCGCCGAAGACGCGATCATCGCCTGCGCGCTGGCCAACGAGCGCATCGCCGAGTGGACCAGCGGCAAGCAGATCGTCAAGCAGATCGTCGTGCCGGGCAAGCTGGTGAATTTGGTCGTCAAGTAGGGATTAGGGGTCAGGGGTCAGGGGCCAGGGGGCAGGGGTCAAGGGCCAGGGGTCAGGGCCAGGCATCGTGGCACTGGTGGCTGAGGAGGGACGTTGTTTGGCCTGGCGGATTGCCGGGCGGCGTCCGCCAGCCGCGCCGACGGCCTGACCCCTGATCCCTGATCCCTAACGGCCAACTTGTCCCCAGCCGGGAAACCGTGTAGCATGGAGCGGTCACCGGCCCACAGAGGAGAACACGTATGGCAGCGCACAGCGAGGTCTTCACGCAGATTCAGGCAGAGCTGACGGAGCGGATCACGGAGCGGATTCAGCGCGAAATCTCCAGCTACCGCCGCGTCCCGGCCGACGAGATCCGCCGCCGCACCCAGCGCTCCCTGGAAGCCTTCGGCCAGGATCTGGCCGAGAGCGAGCCGCAGCACTACCGCGAGTACTACAGCCAGCTCGGCTACGAGCGCGCCCAGCAGCAGGTCTTGCTGGCCGATGTCCAGCAAGCCATCCTGGTGATCAACCAGGAGATCATCGCCGGCTTCAAGCGCCAGCTCGGCGACGATCCGGCGGTCCTGCTGGCGGCGATCGAGCAGACCCACACCATCACCGAGTCCGGGATTGTCGCGCTCTACGAGGGCTTCGAGCGCGCCAAGGACGAGATCATCGACCTCCAGCAGACGGCGCTCCAGGAGCTGTCGACGCCGATCATCCCGATCTACGAGGGCATCCTGGTGCTGCCGCTGGTCGGCTCGATCGACTCGCAGCGGGCGGGGCAGATCATGGAGGGGCTGCTTGAGGGGATCAGCGCCAACAGCGCCGACGTGGTGATCATGGACATCACGGGCGTGCCGGTGATCGACACCGGCGTCGCCAACTACATCTTGCAGGCCGCCCGCGCCGCCCGGCTGCTCGGCTCGCAGGTCGTGCTGGTCGGCATCGGAGCCGAAATCGCCCAGACGATCGTCCAGCTCGGCATCGATCTCTCCGGCATCACCACCCGCTCCAATCTCCAGACCGGCATCGAGTTCGCGCTCGGCACGCTGGGCCTGGCGATCGGCCCCGAGGCCTTCCAGGCCCTCAATCAGGCCTGAATCCAATCAACCCCAACGCGCGGCGGGCCGGGAAAACTCCCGGCCCGCCGCGGTTTAATCGAACCTGGCGCTAGCGCCGCACCAGCGGCAGGAACGTCCGGCGATTGAGCGCCTGGCTGACCGTGACCGTGACCGGCACCCGCACCGCCGGCTCGTCGGGATCGTTGCTGGCGACGCAGAGCGCGCCGCTGTAGGCGCCGGGCGCGCCCGCGCCGCTGATGCGGATCGTGACGTTGCTCGCCTGGCCGGCGGCGGTCGAGCCGCTTGTCGTCAGCGGCTGGGCCTGGGGGAACGCGCTGGCGGCGCAGGCCCCGGAGCCAGCGGGCGACTCGGCGGCGATCGTCCAGCTCAGGGCGGCGTTGCCCGTATTTGAGATGGAGATCTGGCGGGTCGTCTCGGCGCCGGGCGCCACCGTCACCTGGAGGCTGCCGGGGCCGACTGAGACATCGGGGACTTGCGAGCCGTTCACGATCACCGTCGCGGTGTCGCTGCCCGAGAGCCGGTAGCCGCGGGCGCCCGCCGTCCAGGTCGCGCTGAAGGCCGAGGTCTGCTCGACCACGGCGGTCCTGGTGAAGAACAGCGTCGAGTAGGGCTGCACGTAGCGCTGGAGACCGCTCACCAGCAGGCCGAAGTCCTCATCGACCACCACATGGTTGGTCAGCGAGATGGCGCCGGTGTTGGTGAGGGCGAAGCAGTAGGTGACCGTGGTGCCGGCGTCGACCGTGATCTGCGCGGTGTCGGCGCACGTCCGCCCGAGGCCGACGGTCTTGTTGAACTCCAGGCCGACATAGTCTGGGATATCGACCTTGGTGATGAAATTAGCGCTGACATTGGCGATTTTGGTCGAAACGACAGTGCTGGAGGTGCGGTTGATCTCATACACGCCGCTGTTGGTGGTGGCGAGCAGGTTGCCGTTGCCGAGCGGATAGACGCCCCGGTAGTTGCTGAGATTGCCGCCGCCCGGGCCGCCGGGCAGGGTCGGGTCGTAGCGGCCGATCCGCGTGCCGGCGGCGTTGTACTCCAGGATGCCCTCGTCAGAGCCCGACGAGTTGGCGGCCAGGACGGTGCCGGCGCCGGTGGCGGCGAGCTGCTGGGGCAGCGTGTTGACTGCGGCGAACTCGCCCAAGTAGGCGCCGTCAAGGCCGTAGCGCTTGATCGCGTCGGCGGTGCTGTCGCTGACCAGGACATCGCTGGCGCGGTGCAGCGTGCTCCAGGGATTGGCCAGGCCGCCCGGAGTGTTGGCGATGAAGACGCCGACAGACGAGCCGAAACGGGTGTACTCGGCCACGCGGGGCGTGAAGCCGCTCCCGCCGCCGGCGGTCACGAGCACATTGCCGTTGGGCTTGAACGACAGGCCGCGCGGGTTGTCCAGCAGGCTCGGGTTGGGGCCGCCGCTCGGAACGAAGGGGGCGATCCACTCGCCGCCGACGCTATACTCCTGCACGATGTCGCCGCCCTCGTCAGACACCAGGATGCTGTTGCGGAGCGGGTTGTAGAGCGCCTGGACCGGCGTGGTCAGGTGGCCGTCGTTGGGAATGAAATTCGCCTCAAGCAGGTTGCCGGAGACCGGGTCGAAGGCCATCACCCGGCGGTTGGACAGATCCGGCACCAGCAGCAGCG
>DASWWB010000916.1:0-3177 GCA_036406115.1 Herpetosiphonaceae bacterium | reverse complement strand
CACGATTGGCTCTGGCACGGCGACTGGGCCGATCTGCCGACCCCGGCGGCCCTGGCGCTGGACGGCGAGCGCGAGCTGGTGGCGCGGGCCGGCGAGACCTGGCGCGCGCGCGTGATCGCCCACGGCGTGCGGGTGGCGGACGTCGAGGCGGCGTTGCAGGCGGGGGTGGCCCACGATGCTCGATCTTCAGCTTGACGATATTCTCCAGCTGCGCAAGCCGCATCCCTGCGGCGGCTACCGCTGGCGCGTGGTGCGCCTGGGCGCCGACATCGGCCTGCGCTGCCTGACCTGCGATCACAAGGTGATGCTGCCGCGCTCGACGGTCGAGCGCCGCACCAAGCATCATTTCGCCAGCGACGGCTCGCCCAAGCCCGCTGCCAGCCCGTCGCCCCCGGCCGGCGAGTAACGGCGCCGCCAGCCCAGCACGAGGAGCCTGCGATGAACGAACACGCCGCGATCCCCGGCCTGCGCTATCTGGGCGATTATGTCACCCAGGACGAGGCTGCGGCGCTGCTGGCGGAGATCGACCGCCAGCCTTGGCTCGCCGACCTCAAGCGGCGGGTCCAGCACTACGGCTGGCGCTACGACTACACCCGCCGCCGCACCAGCCGCGATCTTTTCCTCGGCCCGCTGCCTGCCTGGGCGCAGGCGGTCGCCGAGCGGCTCCATGCCGCCGGCCACGCGCCCCAGATCCCCGACCAGGTGATCGTCAACGAGTACGAGCCGGGCCAGGGCATCGCCAGCCACATCGACTGCGAGCCCTGCTTCGGCGACACGATCATCTCGCTCAGCCTCGGCTCCCCCTGCCTCATGACCTGGACCCACGCCGCCGACGGCCGAATCATCGACACGCTGCTGGAGCCCCGCAGCCTGGTGGTGATGCAGGGCGAGGCCAGGAATGATTGGAAACACGGCATCCCGGCGCGCAAAAGCGATGCCTTCGCCAGCCAGACCTGGCGGTGCCCAGAGGGCGCCCACCGCCGCGTCTCGCTGACGTTCCGCACCGTCGTGCTGGCGTAGCCGGCGGCGCAGCTCTCCCCATCGTACCGGCGCAGCGACCCGCTCAGGAGTCGGCGCGCAACGCGCCTTGCAGCGTGCCGAACGCCCGCAGGCCGTCGAGCGGCGCGCCCAGGTGGACCAGCGCCTGCGCCACCTCGGGCCTGATGCCGACCAGCGAGACCCGCGCCCCGAGCAGCCGCGCCGCCCGCTCCACCTGGACAATCCCCTGCGCCACCTGGGTGTCCACCACCGGCACGCCGGTAATGTCGAGAATCAGATGATTGGCCCGCGAGTGGGCCAGCGTGTCGAGGGCGCGGGACTGGACCTGCCCCAGCCGGATCGTATCGAGCGCGCCCACCAGCGGCATCACCCAGGTCTCGGCCGAGACCGGCAGCACCGGCACGCTCAGCTCCTCGATCGTGCGCCGCTGGACGTCCAGCTCGCCCAGCAGCCGCCCCTGGTCGGCAGCCGTGGCCTCGACTG
Source organism: Herpetosiphonaceae bacterium (assembly GCA_036406115.1). Classification (GTDB taxonomy): domain Bacteria; phylum Chloroflexota; class Chloroflexia; order Chloroflexales; family Herpetosiphonaceae; genus DASWWB01. The sequence continues at coordinate 1,695 of DASWWB010000916.1, read as the reverse complement.
TCGCCAGCGCCTGTTGCAGCGCGACGGTCCGCTCCGCCACGTGCTCCTCAAGCGAGGCGTTGGCCGACTCCAGGCCGGTTTGGGCCGCGCGCAGCGCATCCAGGCTGGCCGACAGGCGGCGGTGGAACAGCCAGAGCAGCGCGAAGACCAGGGCCAGGCCGACCGTCGTGGCGAAGAACGAGATCAGCGCCGCCGCCGCCGGGTCGATCGGCGGCGCCAGCCTCACCCACTGATTGATCGCCGCCATCGCCACCCCCAGCGCCCAGGCGCCGATCAGCATGCGCTTGAGCAGCAGGCCGCCGAGCGCCGGCAGCGCCACCGCCACCGCGACGATCGGCACCAGCAGCACGGCGGGGGAAAAGCCCGGCACCGCGAAGGCGATGCCCACCCCGGTGATCAGAATCCCGGCCACCGTTGCCAGCACCGCCCGCTCCAGCTGGCCCCGGCGCGCGTAGGCCAGGCTCGCCGCGCACAGCGGCAGCACCGGCAGGCAGGCCGCGCCAAGCAGGATCAGGCTCAGCGCGTCGAAAACGATTCCCAGCGTGAGATAGAACGCCAGCGACCCGCCGGCGGCGATGAGGACCCAGATCGCGCTTTGGCGCACGCGCTGGGCTTGGACGGACGGATCGTCGGCACGGATCGGAGAACGCTGCATCAGGCCCTTCCTTTCACGTTCGATCGCCGGGGAGCATGGCGGCTAGCGTTGGATGGCGGAGCAGGGGCGGCGACAGCTCCATTTTAAAAGACGGCGGGCCTCACCGCAAGGGGGAGCGGCGGCTATTTGGGGGCGGGACCTGCGCCTCATGCCCGTAACAGCGCGGCCAGGGGCGGGGCGCGGCGGATCAGCTGGATTGGGGCAGATTGGCCGGGAGCGAGACCAGGAACGTGGAGCCGGCGCCGACTTTGCTGGTGACGTTGATCTGGCCGCCGTGCTCCTCGATGATGCTCTTGACGATCGCCAAGCCCAGCCCGGTGCCCTCGACCTTGGAGTCGCTGTCGCGCTTGACCCGGTAGAAGCGGTCGAAGATATGCGGCAGCGCGTCGTCGGGGATGCCGAGGCCGCTGTCCTTGACGGCGATGTTGACGTTGCCGTTGCGCGCGTAGGCCACCACATGAATCTGGCCGCCGGAGGGCGTGTATTTGATCGCGTTGGAGACCAGATTGGCCAGCACCTGGCGCACGCGGGCCGGATCCGCCACCAGCGGCAGGCGGACGGGCAGCTTCTGCTGGAGCTGGAGCTTCTGGAGCTTGGCGCGGATCTGCATCTCGTCGACCACCTCGCGCACCAGCACCGAGAGATCGCAGAGCTGCGGATTGATGCCGATCCCGGCCTCCAGCTTGCCCAGGTCGAGCAGATCGCTGATCAGCATCGTCATCGAGGCCGAGTTGCGGATGACCGCCTGGAGCGCGTCGCGCTGCGGATCGCTGATCGGGCCGAGGTGGCCGTCGGCGACCAGCTGGGCGTAGCCCTGGATGGCGGTGAGCGGCGACTTGAGATCGTGGGAGACCGTCGAGACAAAGCGGCTCTTGAGCGCGTCCAGCTCCTTGAAGTGGGTGATGTCCTGGAGCACCACCACCTGGCCGCCGTTGCCGGCGGGATCGCGCAGCTCGGCCACGCTGAGCGCGTAGATATCCTCGCCGATCGACACCTCGACCCGCTCGGCGCCCTGCTGGCCGTTCGCGGGCGGCCCGCCC
>DASWWB010000915.1:0-1635 GCA_036406115.1 Herpetosiphonaceae bacterium | reverse complement strand
TGTACATCGTCGAGGCTGAGCAGCCTATCGCTTCGGCCAGTTCCTCGCGGGTCAGATCGGATGCTCTGCGGGCGTGGTGCAGCCAGCGCCCAAACGAACCGTGCAGCAGCGTGTGGCGATCAAGATGCAGCATGGAGGATCCTTTTCAGCCGGTACGGATAGCCCCTTCGCTCAGGCGGCACGGAGCCGACATCGGTTCCGCGCCGCCATTATACCCGGAGTCCGACCGTCTGTCGGACCTCGGCTAGGGCGCGATCAGCCGCTGGAGCGGGTCGATTTCGCGGATCGCCAGCCTGCTGATCAGCAGCGCCGCGTTGTCGGTGCGGAAGGTCGCCCAGGATTCGCGGCCCGGCGTGACGCCGGTGCGGACCACGTAGCCGCGATTCCAGCCGCAGGCGCCCGGCACGGCGTCATCGGTGGTCCAGTCGCCGGCGGGGAAGCCGTTGACGGTGCCGGTCTGGATATCGACTGCCAGCGAGACCCGCCGCCAGCTGTTCGCGCCGGTCTCATCGAGCCAGATTTCGGTCTGCACCGCCGGCCGCCCGCCTGCGGTTGTGTTGAAGACCGCCACTTTCACGCCGACCCAGCGCCCGAGGCCGAGGAATCCGCCCCAGGGCTTGCCGACGCCGCGTTTGGCCGGGTTGTCGGTGTAGCCGGCGCCGCTCTTGCCATGGAACACCTCTTTTTGGACTGAGACGCCGCCCAGGAACTCCGCCGAGCCTTTGTAGGCCGTGCCCTCGCAGGGCTTGGCGTCGGTGTGCTGGCCGCCGCGGGCGTAGAGCGTCAGCTCGTCGTTGCGGTCGTCCACGTCGGCGACGCGGAAGTAGCCGGTCATCTCGATATTGAGCCAGGGCGCGGCGGTGAAAACCCCGGCGCTGGTCTTGGGCGTGAGGACGTTGAAGCGGATTTTGCCGTCCTCGGGGGCGATTTTCCAGCCGGCGGCGGCCGAGTCCCAGCCCAGCTCGCCGCTGGAGATCCGCACCTGCGGGTCGGCGGCCGGGTCTGACGGGTTCATGTGCCACTCGCGGCCCTGGGCGGCGGTCTGGAAGACTTTGGCGGTGCCGAAGCCGTCGCCGGGGGGCTGATTGGCGATAGGCTGGCTGAAGTTGCAGCCGGTCACCGCCGAGCCCGTCCCGGCCGCCAGGACCATCTGATCGAGCCCGCTGACTGTCGCCTGGGTTTCGCGGAAGCGCAGCGCCGAGCCGATGACGATCTTGCCGCCGCCGGCAGGCGTCACGCTGGCGGCGTAGGTTTTGGCGGCGACGTCGATCTCCATCCGCAGCCGGTAGCTGACGCCGGCCTGGTAGTGGAGCGGCGCCGGGGCGTCGACGTAGGCGGCGCCGTCGCGGGCCTTGATCGTGCCGCTCGCGTCGTCGAACAGGATGATCGCGGCCAATCCGCTCCAGGCGCCGCTGGCGGGCGCGCCCGAGGCGACGGCGAAGGCGCCCGAGGTGGCGCTGGCCGGCGGCGTCAGGTCGGCCTCGACGGCGAAGCTGCCGGTCTGGCGGGCGCTGAGCGGCACGGTTTTCCAGGCCGCCGGCGTCGCGGTGAGACAGATCGGCGGCGGCGTCTGGGCGCTGGCGAGGCTGGCGGCGCCGGCGGCCAGGCCCATCAGCATGAAGCCGCTGAGCAGGG
>DASWWB010000914.1:0-2855 GCA_036406115.1 Herpetosiphonaceae bacterium | reverse complement strand
GCGCCGAGCTGCACGCGCGCCACGCCGCCTTCTACGCCGCTTTTTTGCTCCAGCGCGGCCCGCTGCTGCGCGGCGACAATCAAAAAGCCGCCCTGGAGCAGATCGCCGAGGAGTTTGAGAATATCCGCGCCGCCTGGGGCTGGGCCGCCGACCACGGCGCCGTCGAGCTGCTTGGCCAGGCCATGGAGCCGCTGTACCGCTTCTACGAAATGCGCGGCTGGGTCCGGGAGGGCGAGCAGGCTTTCGACCGGGCGGTTACTGGACTGCGATCGGCGCCGATCGCAGGCGACGGCGATCTGGCGCTGGCGCGGCTGCTCGGCTACCAGGGCGAGCTGGCCCAGCGGACCGGCGGCTACGCCACGGCGCGGGCGGCGCTGGATGAGAGCGTCGCGCTGGCGCGGCGCCAGGGCGGGCGCGAGGAGCGGGCCTTCGGCCTCTGCATCCTGGGCGACATCGATCGCATCCAGGGCGATTACGACTCGGCCCGGCGGCGGCTCAAGGAGAGCCACGCGCTGTTCCAGATTCTCGGCAACCGGCCGGGCATGGCCCGCGCGCTCAACAACCAGGGCATCGTGGCCGGCTCGCAGGGCCAGTGGGCCGAGGCCGGCGATTTCTTCCGGCGGGCGATCGCGATCTACCAGGAGTTCGGCGAGCAGCGCGGCATCGCCAAGGCGCTCAATAACTTGGGGATCATCGCCTACATGGACGGCGATCACGAGGGCGCCAGCCAGCTCTACGGCCGCAGCCGGGCGATCTACGAGGAGCTGGGCGACAAGATCGGCCTGGCCTCGTCGCTCAACAACCTGGCGATTGTTGCCAAGGAGCTGCGGCGCTACGACGAGGCCCGCGACCTCAACCGCCGCAGCCTGGCGATGTTCCGCGAGATCGGCTACCAGCTCGGCGTGATGCAGGTGCTCAAGGACCTCGGCGATGTCGCCGCCGCCCAGGGCGCCGACGACGAGGCCCGCGACTATTTCCTCCAGGGCCTGCGCACCGCGCTGCGCATGGGCGTGCTGCCGGTCGCCCTCGCCATGCTGGTCAGCCTGGCGCCGCTGCTGATCGCCAGGGGCCGCCGCCACGCCGCGCTCGCCGGCCTGGCGCTGGCCACCTGCCACGCCGCCGCCGACGGCGAGACCCGCCGCCGGGCCGAGGAGCTGCTGGCCGAAATCGCCCCGGCCTTCGATCCCGCCCTCATCGCGCAGCTGCGCGCCGAGCCGCCCGCCCTGGAGCAGGTGGCCGCCGAGATCGATGCATAATTTTTAAGGGGTCAGGGGTCAGGGGCGGCCTCGAAGCTGGATGGCTTTCTTGTCGGCGCCCGCCGTCCCGCCGGCCGGCCTGATCCCTGATCCCTGATCCCTGGCCCTCCCCTCCCCTCCCAAGCCGCCCGATCCCCCATCTCCCATCCCCGCAACCTGTGGTAGCATGGCGGCCCAGGAGGTGCGCCATGGCCGCGATTGTCAGCCACATGCAAATTTCTCTCTCGATGTACCGCGTCATTACCGACGACGGCCAGCGTTTTGTGATCGAGCGCCACGAGCTGAGCTGGCGCTGGCGCCACGCCGGGGATCTGATGGGCGTGCGCGAAACCCGGGGCGGCTTCCGCTCCTGGGAGGTCTGCATGGCGGATCTGAGCGAACACCTCCAGGCCACCAAAGTCACCCAGCGCATTTTCGGCCATTCGCGCGAGTAGGAGGCGCCATGAACCATTTCCTCGTCGAGATCACCTATCTCGTCCCGCTTGAGCGGATCGACGAGCTGCTGCCGGGCCACCGGGCCTTTTTGCAAGAGGGCTACGATCGCGGCCTGCTGCTGCTCTCCGGGCCGCAGAATCCGCGCGTCGGCGGCATCGTCGTCGCCCGCGCCGAGTCCTTCGCCGAGCTTGACTCGTTCTTCGCCGGCGACCCGTACCGCCGCGAAGGCGTGGCCGAGTACCGCTTCGTCGAATTTTCCCCCGTCAAGTTCCAGCCGCTGGTGGCTGATTGGATCGGCGGCGCCTGACGAGCCCGCCGCCGGAACGAATGCGCGCGACCCTACGTCTGTCTGCCAGAACAGTGGTGTATCTGCAACGTGGGAGTGTCTATGCGACGTCAACGAATCGCGCTGGCAGCGCTGGCAGCGCTGGTCGTGCTGGCCGGGGCCGGCTGGCTGGTTTTCCGCCCCCGGCAGCCCGAAGTGGTCCAAGTCCTGCCGACGCCGACCCTGCCGCCCAAGCCCCGGCCCGACTACACGCCGGTCCCCGCCGATCAGATTTCCCCGGTGATTGTCCAGCGCGTGCCCGAGCGGGGCGCCGAGCTGCCCGCAGACGGCGCGGTCGAGCTGGTCTTCGACCGGCCGATGGACCAGCCGTCGGTCAACGGCGCCTTCGCCGTCTCGCTCGCAGGCAAGACCGAGGCGGTGGCGGGCAACCTGGAGTGGGTCGACACCCGCACCGTGCGCTTCAAGCCCAGCGCCGCGCTGGGCCGCGCCAACACCTATGATGTGATCCTGAAACAGGGCGCCCGCGCCGCCGACGGCGCCAGCCTCAACAGCGCCTACCAGTTCCGCTTCGCCACCGCCGGCTTCCTGGAGGTTGGCCAGACCATCCCGGCCAATGACGCGGCGGAGGTCGAGGCCGGCGGCGTGATCACGGTCATGTTCAACCGGCCGGTGGTGCCCCTGCTGACCTCGGGCGACCAAAGCGCGCTGCCCCAGCCGCTCAGCTTCGAGCCGGCGATCGAGGGCAGCGGCGAATGGCTCAACACCTCGGTCTATGTCTTCAAGCCGGCGGCGCCGCTGGCCGGCGGCACGACCTACGCCGCCCGCGTCGACCCCAAGCTGGCCGATTTCGACGGCAATCCGCTCACCGAGGGCGGCTA
>DASWWB010000913.1:0-2277 GCA_036406115.1 Herpetosiphonaceae bacterium | reverse complement strand
CATCGATCTGCTCAACGACCCGCTGGGCAAGGACCAGCAGGGCCAGCCGGTCTACCTGCGCGACATCTGGCCGAGCCAGCAGGAGATCCAGGATGAGATGCACCGCTCGCTGAAGCCGGAGATGTTCGCCGATCAGTACGCCAACGTCTTCGCCGGCAACGACGCTTGGAACAGCATCAAGATCCCCGAGGGCAGCCTGTACGCCTGGAACAGCGACTCGACCTACATCCAGCACCCGCCGTTTTTCCAGAACCTGACGCCCCAGCCGGCGCCGATCGGCGACATCCAGGCCGCCCGCGTCCTGGCCCTGCTCGGCGACTCGGTCACGACCGACCACATCTCGCCCGCCGGCTCGATCGCCATCAACAGCCCCGCCGGCCAGTATCTGATCGAGCACGGCGTCGAGCCCAAGGAGTTCAACTCCTACGGCGCCCGCCGCGGCAACCACGAGGTGATGATGCGCGGCACCTTCGCCAACATCCGGCTCAAGAACCAGCTGGTGCCCGGCGTCGAGGGCGGCGTGACGATCCATCTGCCCACCGGCGAGCAGACCAGCATCTACGACGCCTCGATGCGCTACCAGACCGCCGGCACGCCGCTGATCATCCTCGCCGGCAAGGAGTACGGCACCGGCTCCTCGCGCGACTGGGCGGCCAAGGGCACCTACCTGCTGGGCGTCAAGGCGGTCATCGCCGAGACCTACGAGCGCATCCACCGCTCCAACCTGGTCGGGATGGGCGTGCTGCCGCTCCAGTTCAAGCCCGGCGACAGCTGGGCCGAGCTGGGCCTCAAAGGCGACGAGGAGTACACGATCGTCGGCATCAACGAGGAGCTGAAGCCGCGCCAGGAGCTGGTCGTCCACGCCCAGCGCGCCAGCGGCAGCCTCGTCACCTTCAATGTGATTGTCCGCATCGATACGCCGGTCGAGATCGAGTACTACAAGAACGGCGGCATCCTCCACACGGTGCTGCGCCAGATGGCGGCCACCACCGCCTAGGTTCGGGGATCGGGGATCGGGGACTGGCGTCTCCGGTCCCCGGTTTTCGTTTTTGGCCCGCTGGCGTACAATGCGCCGCAGCAAACGATCAGCTGCGCGCTGCGCGAGGAGGAACGCCATGCTTGACGGCTACGAGGAATACGACGGCCTGGGCCTGGCCGAGCTGGTCCGGGCGCGCAAGACGAGCCCCGAGGAGCTTTTGGCCGCCGCCGTCTCCCGCGCCGAGCTGCTGAACCCGCGGCTCAACGCGATCATCCGCCGCATGGACAACGAGGCCCTGCGCGCCGCCGAGGACGGGCTGCCGGACGGTCCGTTCCGCGGCGTGCCGTTTCTGATCAAAGATTTGCTGGCGGACTACGCCGGCGCGCCCATCCACTCCGGCAGCCGGCTGCTGCGCGGCTATGTTTCGCGGCGGGACAGCGAGGTGGTGGCGCGCTACAAGCGGGCCGGCCTGGTGATTTTCGGCAAAACCAACACGCCGGAGTTCGGCCTGCTGCCCGTCACCGAGCCGCTGGCCTTCGGCCCGACCCGCAACCCGTGGGATCTGGGCCGCACGCCGGGCGGCTCCTCGGGCGGCTCGGCGGCGGCGGTCGCGGCGCGGATCGTCCCCATTGCCAGCGGCGGCGACGGCGGCGGCTCGATCCGCATCCCGGCCTCGGCCTGCGGCCTGTTCGGCATGAAGCCGACGCGTGGCAGAACGCCGGTCGGCCCTTTCATCGGCGAGGCCTGGTCGGGCTTTGCCGGCGAGCATGTGCTGACCCGCTCGGTGCGCGATTCCGCCGCCATGCTGGACGCCACCCATGGTCCGGACATCGGCAATCCGCATCCGCTGCCGGAATTTCGCGGCTCCTGGCTGGAGGCCGTCGGCCGCGCGCCGAAGCGCCTGCGGATCGCGGTGTCCTGCGAGCCCATGCTTGGCAAGGCGGTCGCGCCGGAGGTTCGCTCGGCCTTTGCCGGGACTGTCCGCCTGCTCGAGGAATTGGGACATCAGGTGGTGGAAGCCGCGCCGGCGGTCGAGCGCGAGCGGTTCTCGCTCGCCTTCCTCACCGTCCTTGCCGCCGAACTGCGCGCCGACATCGAGTTCATCGCCGAATTGAGCGGGGTACGGGTGCGCCCGGAGGATTTCGATGCGTCCTCCTTCGGCCTCGGCCTGCTGGGCCAGGCCTTTTCCGCCGCCGAACTGGCCGCGGCGCTGCGCTATCTGAAGCTTTCGGCGCGGTCTGTCCTCGGCTTCTTCGAGGAGCACGACGTGCTGATGACGCCGGTTCTCTCCAGCCTGC
>DASWWB010000912.1:0-1531 GCA_036406115.1 Herpetosiphonaceae bacterium | reverse complement strand
CGGCGATCGATGCCGGGATCGAACTGCTGGAAGCCGAGCTGGCGGCGCTCAAGAAGCTGCGAGGCCTGCCGTGAGAGAGATCAACCTGCCCGATGACGTGCGCGCGGTGCTGGCCGCCGGCGCCGCGCTCGTCGTTTCCATCTCTGGCGGGAAGGATAGCCAGGCGCTGCTGGCGGCGCTCGCCACCGCCCACCGCGAGTACAGCTGGCCAGGGCCGCTGGTGGCGGTTCACGCGCACCTCGGCCGGGCGGAGTGGCCGCAGACGATGGAGCACTGCCGGCGGATCTGCGCCGGCGCCGGCGTGCCGCTGGAGATCGTCGAGCGATCGACGGGCGGCGACCTTGTTGACCGCTGGCGCGAGCGCATGCACGCCCTGGCCGGCACCGGCAAACCGTTCTGGAGCAGCGCCCAGCAGCGCTACTGCACCTCGGATATGAAGCGCGGGCCGATCAACAACCTGCTGCGGCGCTACAAGCTGGTCGTCTCCGCCGAGGGCGTGCGCGCCGATGAGAGCCCAAACCGCGCCCGCAAGCCCGTCGCCCAGATCCGGACCGAGATCACCGCCGCCGGGCTCTGCGCCCGACCGGTGGCCGAATCCCTGGCCTACCGCTCATTTGCCCAGCGGCTGGCGCTCACCTGGTACCCGCTCCACGACTGGAGCGAAGCCGATGTGTGGGAGGCCTGTGGCACCTCGCTCGCCGACCTAGAGCGGCGCCGCGCGCTCCACGCTGGCGGAATGGAGTTTCACGCCTTGGACGGCTGGCCCGGCCACCCTGCCTACGTCTTCGGCAACCAGCGGCTGAGCTGCGCGCTCTGCATTCTGGCCAGCCGCAACGATCTGCAGAACGGCGCCCGCCACAACCCGGCGCTCTACCGCGAGCTGGTCGCGATGGAGCAGCAGAGCGGCTGGACGTTTCGCGCCGACCTGGCGCTGAGTAGCTTGGAGGTGTAGATGTCCGACGAGATCATCCCCCCGAAGCACATCTTCCACGACCACCGCGAGCTGGTGCGCGCCCGCAACGCCGCCGACCCGCGCCCCAAGAAGTCGCCCAAGGTCAAGACCGAGGGCGACACCTCGTTGGAGATCCGGACCTGGCTGGAGAAGAAGCTCGGCGCGCTGCCCACCCGTGTCAACAGCGGCAAGCTGCGAACGGAGCGCGGCGGCTGGATTCACCTGGCGCCCAAAGGCACCTCCGATACGATCACGCTGCTGCCGGTGCTAGTGGAGCCCTTCGGCTGGCTCGGGATCTATCTCGCCGTCGAGGTCAAGAAGCCGGGCGGCAAGCCCACGCCAGAGCAGGCCCGGTTCATCGCGAAGGTGCGCCGGCTCGGCGGGATCGGCTTCTACGCCACCAGCCGCGACGACGCGCGCAACCAGCTCTTCGCCGAGGTCGCGCGCCGGTTTGGCCCGGCGGCTCTGGCCGCCCTAGAGAAAGGATTTTCCGATGGCGACTGATTTGATGCGGCTTCCCGCCCCGCTCGTGGCCGCCCCCGTACCGTCCATTCCGATCCCCCGCAGTCGGGCCGAATT
>DASWWB010000911.1:0-4888 GCA_036406115.1 Herpetosiphonaceae bacterium | reverse complement strand
ATCTGATGGTCGCCGACCAGCTCAACCAGCACATCGCCGTCGGCCAGATTTTCACGGCCTACGACATCACCCAGGCGCTGCGCTCCGCCAATCCGACGCTCCAGATCGAGCATCCCGAGGTACGGCAGGCCGTCCACGCTCACATGGACGCCCTGATCACCAGCAATCTCTACCAGCGCGAGACCGCCAGCTTCGGCGGCTCCAGCGCCACGCGCTACGTGCCCCAGTAGCCGGGCGGAGCGGGGTCGGCAGAGCGCCGGCCCCGCTCCCGCCGTCCGCCTATTCGTCGTCTGCGGCGGCTTCGGCCTCCTTGATAGCCGCCTCTTGCCGCTCCAGCTCGGCGGCCAGCTCCTCCCCGCCTTGGGCGGGATCATCCGCTCCGACGTCTGGGGCGAGATCGCTGCCGTCTTGGATGGCGGCGGCTTCCCGATCCAATTCCTCCTCCAAGGCCTTGGTTGCGCGCTCCAGCTCGGCTTCGTCGGGAGTGTCGTGTGCCATTACGTCCTCCTACTCGCAATGGGGGGCCGCCATCCGGCCCCCCATACGCTGCATGCTAGCACACCTGTCGCGTGGGCGCCGCCCGCGTCATGGGATCGCCCGCCGCCGGGAGTCGCGCTCGCCGACGATCTCGCGCGCCCACTCGAAGTGGCCGTCGCCGCGCGGGTCGGGCCCTGGCGCGTACAGGTCGGCGGTCAGGATCGCGTTGGCCAGCAGGAAGCGGAAAAAAGCGCCGTGGTCGGCGGCGGGGAGCCGCTCCAGGAGCCGGGGCAGCAGCCTGCGGCGGATCTGCCGGCGGTCGGGCGCGTATTGCCGATAGTAGCTGAAGGCGCAGGCGGCGTCGATCACGGCGCTGCCGAACATGGTGAACGAGCCGAAATCGATCACGCCCTCGATCGCGTCAATCCCAGCGCTGGCCAGCACATTGCCGGGGAAAAAATCGCCATGGACCAGCGCGAGCGGGCCGTCCGGCTCGGCGGCGATGATCTCGGCGAGCAGCGCCGCTTGCTCAGCGAACGCGGGATCATCACTTCCCAGGAAGCCGCCGACGCGCTCCAGCTTGCGGCGCAGCAGGCCGGCGTACCAGGCGCCGAACGATTGGCTGCCGGCGCTGCTGGCGTCGGTCTCGTCGAACAGCAGATAGCGGCCCGGGGCGGCGGCGAGGCGGATCGCCTGCACGTGCACGGCGGCGTCGAGATACAGGTCTTCGGCCCGGCGCAAGGCGGCCCCGGCCAAGCCCGGCAGCGCGTCCTCCAGCGGCGCGCCGGGCAGCTTGGTCTCCAGCAGCGCCACCAGGCCGCCATGCTGGATGATCTCGCGGATCGCCGGCAGCCGGAAGCCCGCCCCCGAGGCATCGGCGCCGGCGTAGAGCGCCCGCAGCGTCTCGAAATAGCCGCGCCGCCCGGCGCCGGCGTAGATTTTCAGCACGATGTCCCGGTCATAGGCGTAGACTTCGGCCTCGGTGCCGGCGGCGATTGGCTTCGCGCCCGCCAGGCCCATCCGCTCCAGCAGCCCGTCGCGCTCGGCGGCGGCGATTGATTGGACATCGGCGCGGTTCAGCTCCATCGGCTCGCTCCTTGGCTTCAACAACGATCGCCGCCAGTATCGCCCGGGCCGGCGGGCCTGCGCTTGCCCCGGCCGGCCGATTTTTGTAGTATCTTAAGGCCACGCATCGAACGAACCACACCGACCCGCGCCCTGCCGCCAAGGAGCCCGCCATGCCACCATCCATGCGATCGCCGCGCCGCGCCATCCTGCTCGTCTCCCTGTTGGCGACGCTTGTGACCCTTGCCGCTCCCGGGGGATCGCGTCTGCGCGCCGCCGAGCCCATCCGCCCGGCGAGCGCTCCGCCCCGGCAGGTGCCGCCGAACGATCCCGTCCGCGGCCTGATCTACGACGGGCTGGAGCCGGGCGCGGGCGCCTGCGCCGGCCTGTTCGCGATCACCGGCACCGATCGCTGCACCCACGGCCCCGATCCCTACCCGCCGGGCGTGGGCCGGCTGAGCGAGCCCGCCGCGCCCGGGGCGGGTGCCCCCTGGGCAGTTGCGGGTGCTGCTGATCCGCTTGCCAACAATCGCTGCCCCGACGACGGCGAGACCGGCCGGCGCATCCAGGTGCTCTACGCCAGGGCCGCCGACGTTCCCGACCGCTTCGAGGCGGTCAAGGAGCCGCTTCGATCGATTGTCGCCGGCGCCGACGAGATCTACGCCCTCAGCGCCGCGGACACCGGCGGCTCGCGCAATCTGCGCCTGGTCCGCGAGGCGGTGGGCGACACCTGCCTGGTCAAGATCACGCCGGTCGAGCTGTCGGAGCAGGGCGATGATTCGTTCGGCAGCACGATCATGGAGTTGCAGCGCAAGGGCTTCAATCGGCGCGACCGCAAGTATCTGATCTACATGGACGCCCGCCTGATCTGCGGCATCGGCACGATGTACCAGGAGCCCCGGCCCGATCTCGTCAACCCCAACAACCAGGGGCCGAGCTACGCCCGGGTTGACGCGCAGTGCTGGGCGCCGCGGCCCTCGGCCCACGAGCTGGGCCACACGCTGGGCGCGGTGCAGGACACGGCGCCCCACACCACCAGCTACGGCCACTGCGTCGACGAATATGATCTGCTCTGCTACTCCGACGCGCCGACCTATCCGACGATGATCGTGCTCTGCCCGGACGAGACGCTCAACAGCCGGCTCGACTGCGGCCACGACGATTATTTCCACACCGCGCCGGCGCCCGGCAGCTACCTCGCCACCCACTGGAACAGCGCCGACAATATGTTTTTGATCGGCGCGCCGCTGGCCCCGCCGCTGTCGCCGCTTAATCTGCAAATCAACGATCCCGGGCCCGACACCTTGACCCTGGCCTGGAGCGACGGCGATGAGGAGACCGGCTACAAGCTGCGCCGCTCGACCGACGGCGGCGCCACCTGGGCGGATCTGGCCGCCCTGCCCGCCGACGCGATGACCTTCCGCCACAGCGGCCTGGCCTGCGAGCGGCTGGTGTACTATCAATTGACCGCGATCAACGCCGCCGGCGAGTCCCCGCCCGCCCAAGCCGCCGGCCAGACGACCCGCTGCGCGCTGAGCAGGATGAGCTGGCTGCCGCTGCTGGCAGGCGCGCCCTAGCCGGCGCTGAAGGAGCGACCAATGACCGACCGCCAGGCGCTTGTCCGCGCCGCCGACGAGGGCCGCGTGATCCGCATCGGCCCCGACGAGGTGATTCTGAAACTATCGGCCGCCGAAACCGCCGGCGCCTACGCGCTGCTGGAGTTCCGCACCGCCCCTGGCTCCGGCGCCGGCCCGCACGTCCACCACGGCGAAGACGAGGTCTTCCACATCTTGGAGGGCAGCCTGTCCTTCCAGCTCGGCGACCAGGAGGTGACCGCCGGCCCCGGCCAGGTGGTGATGATCCCGCGCGGGCTGCGCCACTCGTTCCGCAATCCCGGCCCGGCGCCGGCCCGCTCGCTGATCGTGTTCGCGCCCGGCGGAGTCGAGGGCTTTTTCGCGGAGCTGGCCGCCCTGCTCGCGGCCCATCCCGCCGGCCCGCCTGCCGCCGATTTCGTCGCGCTGGGCCAGCGCTACCGGCTGGAGTTCTCCGGCTGATGTGCGTTCGCTCGCCGGCCCGCGCCGCCTGGCGGGCCGCTGGAGGTTGCCTGGAGGGCTCATGCGTCCGCCCCTGATTCCCGCGCCGTACCGCCGCCCGGCGGCGATCGGCCTGCCCTTGCTGGCGATCGGCCTGCTGCTGCCGCTGGCGCTCTGGTGGTCGCTGCCGGCGCGCCGCCCCGGCCAAGCCCGTCCCGCCCCGCCGGCAGCGCCCGAGATCGTGCGGGTCGGCGCCGGCCTCGACGAGCCGATCCCCGGCGACTGGCGCCCGCCCGACCTGAATCCCGCCCTGGAGGCGGCGGCCCTGGCGCTGCCCGAGACGCTGAGCGCGACCGCCGCCCTCAGCGCCCCGCTGCTGCCGCTCGCCGAGCTGTCGGCCCTGCCCGGTGGCGCCGCCGGCCTGGTCGCTAGCGAGGCGCTCAATCTGCGCGACGGCCCCGGCGGCCAGTACGTGGCCCTGGCCGCGCTGCCCCAGCAGGCCAATCTGCGCCTGCTCGGCCGCTACGATGGCTGGTACCAGGTCGCCGCCGGCGAGCTGACCGGCTGGGTCGACGGGGCCTTCGTGGCCACGAGCGTGCCCAGCGCGACTCTGCCGCTGGTCGGGGAGATTCCGCCGCCGAGCCCCGAGCTGGCCGCATGGCTCGCCGAGTCCGTCGACCGGGCCAATCTGCGCAGCGGCCCCTCGCGCGACTCCGCCGCTCTGGCGGTGCTGACGCCCGCCAGCGGTGAGCTGCGCCTGCTGCTGAGCTTCGACGGCTGGTACCAGGTCCGCACCGCCGCCGGCAGCGAAGGCTGGGTCGCTGCCGAGCTGCTGTCGACGACGCCCTACATCGCCCGCCGCGTGCCGGCGCTGACGGCCTCGCCCGAGGGGCTGGAGGCGGTGCGGCTGGCCCGCCGCTACATCGGCACCCGCTATGTCTGGGGCGGCGAGACGCCCCGCCAGGGCTTCGATTGCTCGGGCCTGGTGATGTATGTCTACGGCAAGCTCGGCGTCGAGCTGCCCCACAGCGCCGCCGCCCAATGGTCGACCCGCTTCGGCGCCAAGGTCGCCCGCCGCAGCGAGCTGCGGCCGGGCGACGTGGTGTTTTTCCGCAACACCTACAAGCGCGGCATCAGCCACGTCGGCATCTACGCCGGCCAGGGCTTGGTCATCCAGGCGATTTCGGAGAGCGTGGGGATCAGCGTGTCCGCCCTGGACGAGCCGTACTGGTCGAGCCGCTATGTCGGCGCCATCCGGCCCTTCCCCTAGCCCGCCAGTCTGCGCTGCCGGCTGCGGCAGCCCGAAGGAGATG
>DASWWB010000910.1:0-2687 GCA_036406115.1 Herpetosiphonaceae bacterium | reverse complement strand
CCGGGCCTCCTGCACACCCAGAGCGACACGGTGATGGATGCCCAGGCGTTGACCAAGCGCTATGGGAGTGGCCATACCGAGGTGCTTGCCGTCAATAGCCTGAACCTGACCGTCCGACGCGGGGATATCACCCTGATTATGGGACCGTCTGGGAGTGGCAAGACCTCCCTGCTCCTGCTCCTGGGCTGTCTGATGCAGCCCACCACGGGCACGCTGCACTTCCTGGGCACCAATGTGACCCAGCTGGCCCAAAAGCAACTCGCCGCGTTCCGGCTGCTCCAGTTGGGCTTTGTTTTCCAAAATTTCAACCTGCTGGAGTCGCTCTCCGCCCAGGAGAATGTCGAGATTCCGATGCACCTAGCTGGCATCAAATCGGCCACGATGCGCGAACGATCCGCGACCCTGCTGGCGAACCTGGGGCTCGAAAAGCGGGCCAAGCATGGCCCGAAGCAACTGAGCGGCGGCGAGAAGCAGCGCGTCGCCATTGCCCGGGCCATGGCACTGGGACCTAGCCTGATTCTCGCGGATGAGCCCACGGCCAATCTGGACTCCAAATCAGGCCAGATTGTGATGGAGAGTTTCCAGCAGGTCGCCCGCGCTGAACGGTGCAGTGTGGTGATTGTCAGCCATGATCCCCGCGTGCGTGAAATCAGCGACCGCATCCTGTGGCTGGAAGATGGCACGCTGCATGACACGAGCAGCAACGGGAAGGGCATCGCGCTCGACGCGCTGGTTCCCGCTGGCGTTCACTAAGCATCCAAGCGCAGGAGCGTGTATGTAGTCATCGCCGGCATGCCAACAACCAACCCTCATCAGCCCTGACCTGGGTCGCCCGGGGCGTGCGGGGACACCGCTCACCCTCAATGCGCCGGTGCGCTCGCTGGAGATGCTCGATCTCCAGCTGGCGGCCGGCGCCACAGAAATCTATGTCGGGTTGGTCAGCGAGCCCTTAAAGGTCCTGACCTTCAATGCCCATGCGCGGATGCGCGATGAGCATCCGACGCAGGTCAATTCACCCGCCCTCCTCGGCGATATCATCACTGATGCCCACGCCAAAGGCGTCACGGTCCATTTCTCAGCCAATATCGCCTATCTCCCAGCTGCCCTGCACGCGGCCTACGTGACCCATGTCCAAACCGCGGTTGCCCTCGGCGTGGATACGGTCCTGGTGGCAAATTTGGGCCTGATGCGGCTGCTGCGCGAGGCGGGACTCACCATTCCGCTGGTTGCCGCAGGCTACATGGGGGTCACGACCACCGCCTTTGCCCGGTATCTCCAGACCGCCCTTGGCGTGGTGCGGGTGGTCCTTCCGCACGCGATGACGCTTGATGAAATCGCCGCCTTCGCCGCCATCCCTGGGCTTGAGATCGAGGTCCAGGTGCAAACCGGGGCGGGGAATAGCTGCGGACGCTGCATGATGGCGGACAGCCCGGTCAAACCCGAGATTGGTCTGGGCTGTCGCGCTGGCTACACCGTCCGTGCACCGGACGGCACAACCACCCATGGCCTTCCGTTCCTGGACGGCGCCACCGACTGTGCCCTCTGTAATGTCACCGACTTGATGGCGATTGGCGTCCACGCGATCAAGATCCCTGGCCGTGAAAGCCCCAACGTACGCACCAACGCCAAAATCACCCAGATGTATCGCAAGGCCATTCACGACGCGGTGGCAGGCAAACCCCTCGACGTGACCATCCAAGAAATTGATCAGGTTGAATTGATGTGGCAGATGAACTGGGTCCCACGCTTTTGTGAGAACCTGCGCTGTCGCTTTCGCGACACACCAACCACACAGTCCTATATCTAAGGACGCCATGCAGAAGGGACGATCACGGTATGGGACTTGATCTCCGTTTGACCACCCTCGGCCGGCTGGACGAAGTCCTAGCCTTGCCGGCAACGACCATCAGCGTGGGACACGATGGCTGTCCACACAAACTCCCCCCGACCGCTGCGCTGCAACAGGCCGCAGCAACCATTCGCGCGCACGGCAAGGGCGTGACCTTTGTTGCGCCCATCCTCTATGAGCGCTTCAGCGCAACCGTGCTGGAGCGGATTGACGCCCTGATCGCCGACGGTCCGACGACGGTGGTCGTGAATGATTATGGCCTGCTCCTCATGCTGGTGGAGCGTGGGTGGCAGACCCGCTGTACCGTGGTCGCTGGCCAGGGGCTGTCCTACTCCTTTGAGCAGCAACCCTGGCTGGATCTCACGCTTGAGCAAGAGGCCGCCGACCTACGCGCGCTCTGGTATGACAACAGCCTGGCCGATCCGGGCCTCCTTCCGCAGTTGACCGCGTGGGGGGTTCGGGGTATTGAAGCCGGCAATCTGTCACATGTGGCCGACGCCGTTGCGCCGATCCAGGCGGCTGGGCTCACCCTCAATGTTCTGCTCGATCATGTCCCCATCGCCTATGCCCGCTCCTGTCACACCGCACGCTACTACAAAATGACACCCGGAGCCGCTGGCTGCGCCGATCTGTGCGAGCGGCCCTTTGAACTCACGACCACCCACCGCTGGCGGCTCTATCACAATCAACTGGAGCCGATGGGCAAAGCGACCCGCGCACTCGTGCCCGACATGACCGTCTATGGCAACATCGTCTATCGCAGCACGACCACCAGCACCTTGCCCGCTGCGGCGGACACGATCACCCTTGATGTTCGCTGCTACACGCCTGACGCGCT
>DASWWB010000909.1:0-1857 GCA_036406115.1 Herpetosiphonaceae bacterium | reverse complement strand
ATGCCGAGCGTGTTCACCGGCGCGTCCACGGGCCCGACCCTGATCGCCGGGGGCGTGTGGAACTTATCAAGCTCGACGCCCTGCCCGTCGGGCGTCCGCATCATCGCGATGGTGGACCGGACATCGCCGAGCCCGATCAGGCGCCCGACCAGCGGCCCTTCGACAGTCGTCTCGCCCTCGAGCGTGAGCCCCAATTCGATGAAAAACGCCTTGACCGCTTCAAGATCGTCGACCACAATCAGCACATTGTCCATCCGCTGCAACCCCATGTCGTTTCCTTCCTGTCACTCAATGCGCCATGCCCGGCGTCCGTCGTCCGCGCTGATTCTAGCGGTTCAGAGCGCCAGCGTCCAGCTTGTTCCATGGCGCCACGCCCATTTGCGGCGGCGCCTGCTATAATCCAGGCGGCGCCGCCGGAGGGCGGCCACATGTAATCGGCCAAGCCAGCAACCGCGCGGCCATCCCTGGCGCGCACTGGAGGAATCGCCATGGCGTTCGCAAACGGACGGTGTCAGCAGTGCGGCTCAAGCGAGGTGTATCGCAAAGCGGGCGGCATCAAGGGGACGGCGGCGGGCGTGTACATCCAAACCGGCATGCTTGGCTCGATCGAACTGGAGGCGCTGATCTGCCTGGGCTGCGGCGCGACCGACCTGCGCATCCCCGAGGAGAAGCTGGCCAAGCTGCGCGACGTGGTGCAAAAACAGGATTGGCAGCGCCTGGATCAAGGCTAGGGCCCGCCAACATCGTGGAGAAGACCGCCTATGACATCAGCAGATCCGCCGGCAGGCGCCGCCAGCCAATCCCACCGCCCAGCGCCTGCCCGCCGCCGCTGGCGTCGACGCCTTGCGTGGGCTGGGCTGCTGGGATTCGTCGCCCTCAATCTGGCAGCCGCCTTGCAGGCCCGCTCGATGCTGGTGTTCGGGCCGCCCGGCCCGCCGCCGCCGCCGCTGGAGCGCATGTCCTGGCTGGCCACGGCCCAGGCGGCCCTGACCGGCGTCCGCCTGCCGCGGCCAGTCAATCTGCTGACGCCTGCAAGCCGCGGCCTGGCCTTTGAGACGCAATGGATCCCGCTCCCCGACGGGCAGCAGCTGGAGGCCTGGTTCATTCCCCACGCGCAGCCGCGCGGGCTGGCGGTGCTGTTCCACGGCTACGCGGCGAGCAAAGAGTCGCTGCTGGCGCCGGCGGCCCAGTTCGCCGAGCTGGGCTACGCCGCGCTGGTGGTGGATTTCCAGGGCGCTGGCGGCTCGCCGGGCGCCGGGGCGACGCTCGGCATCCGCGAGGCTGGCGACGTTGCGGCGACCTTGCGTTACGCGCGCGGACGCTGGCCGAACCAGCGGCTGGTCGGCTACGGCTTCTCGATGGGCGCGGCGGCCCTGCTGCGCGCCGGCGCCGTCGAGGGCGAGCAACCCGACGCGCTGATCCTGGAGGCGCCGTTCGACCGGCTGCTCGGCAGCATCCGCACGCGCTTCGACGCGCTGGGGCTGCCGTCGTTCCCGGTCGCCGAGCTGCTGCTGTTCTGGGGCAGCGTCCAGCTCGGGGCCAACGGGTTCGACCATAATCCGGCGACCTACGCCCAGTCGATCAGCAGCCCGGCGCTTGTCATCCATGGCGCGGCGGATCCGCGGGTGCCAGCCGGGCAGGCGGCGGCGGTGGCCGACAGCTTGGGCGGGCCGGCGCGGCTCGTCACCATCCCGGGCGTCGGGCATGAGACCGGCAGCGCGGCGGCGCCGGAGCGTTGGGCCGAGGCCGTGGGTGATTTTCTAGCGGAGGAATCCGGGCCGGGACGATAGCAGGGAGGCAAAAGGGGAGCCGAGCGCGGGCCGCGCTCGGCTCCCCTTGGCGATTTAGCCGACAGTC
>DASWWB010000908.1:0-8127 GCA_036406115.1 Herpetosiphonaceae bacterium | reverse complement strand
CTTGCTGCTGCGGCGGCTGCCGCCGATCTTCGGGTCGCCCCGGCGGATCATCCTCTGCGACCTGGCGGGGCAGCGCTGGCGGCTGGAGCAGCTGGCCGACGAGCTGCGCGGGACGCCGGGCTGGGCCGGCGAGGTGGCGATCGCCGAGGCCGGGCCGGCAGCGCCCGCCGCGCTGTACCAGGCCGACGTGATCGTGGCCGCCACCAGCACGCCGGGCTGCGTGGACGCCGCGCTGCTGCGGCCGGGCGCGATCCTCGTCGATGATTCGTTCCCGCCCTGCCTCGACACGGCGGCGGCGATCCGGCGCATGCGCGAGGCCGGCGACGTGCTGGTGGTCGGCGGCGGGCTGCTGGACTGCGGGCCGAGCCAGCGCATCATCTATCTGCCAGCCGGCGCCGAGCGGCTGCGGGCGTTGGTCAGCGCCCAGGTGCCGCCGCAGGCCTCGGCCAGCTGCCAGCTTGAGTCGCTGCTCCAGGCCGCCGACCCGACGCTGCCGCTGATCCACGGCCTGGTCGGACAGGAGGCCGCCGAGCGCTACTGGCAGGC
The DNA here is from genome assembly GCA_036406115.1 of Herpetosiphonaceae bacterium. Lineage (GTDB taxonomy): Bacteria > Chloroflexota > Chloroflexia > Chloroflexales > Herpetosiphonaceae > DASWWB01. Next base: position 7,581 of record DASWWB010000908.1, on the reverse strand, counting down.
AGTGCCGGCCGCCGGCTTCGGCGCCGCGCCGCTGCACCTGGAGGACTACCGGCCCGATCCGGCCGCCCTGGCGCTCCAGCGCGCCTGAGCCGCGCCGATCAGCCGGCGGCCTCGGGCGCGGGCCGGCCGAAGCACTGCTCCATCACCCGGTCGAAGATCGCCGCGCTGTGGCTCGCCAGCGCGTCGCGGTGGGTCTGATAGGGCGACGGCGCCCTGCCGAAGCCGGCGCCGCCCCCATCCGCCTGATCGCCGGCGGCGGGGTTTTCGACCCAGATCAGGGCCAGGGCGTGGCGGCACAGCGCGCCGTACGTCGCCTCGGCCAGCGCGGCGCCGTCCCACACCGCCACATCGTAGACGTGGCCGGCGGGAATCTCAGCGGCGGCGCGGACCCGGGCCGCCGGCAGGCCGTGGCGGCGGGCGGCCTCGCGGAAGGCGGCGAAAACCTCGTCGTCGCTGGTCACCGCCAGAAGACCGGGCTGCGGCGCCGGCAGGACCGTCGGGGGCGCGTCGCGGCGCAGCTCCGCGCTTTCCTGGTCGTGCCGTTCGAGCAGCCAGCCGTGGCCCAGCAGCTCGCGCAGCAACGCGGTGCGGGCCGCCTGCCAGTGCTTGAGCGGCAGCGCCTCTGAGGCGAAGGCGACGCGCTGCTCAGCGCCGGCGCTGACGGTGGCGATGATCTGCATGGCTTCGTTGAGCGAGCTGCCGTGCAGCTCCTTGAAGCGGCTGGAGCGGACCATCCTGGCGGCGACGGCGCAGGTCTCGCCGCCGGCGGCGGGCCGATCGACATAGGGCTGGGGATCAAGTAGCGGTTTGGACATGCAATGCTCCTCCTGCGTCAGTCGGCCCGCTCGGCCCGGGCCTTCAGCCCGGCGGCGAAAGCCTCGAAGGTCGGCGTCAGATCAGGGATGCTGCGGCGGAACAGCGGCAGCAGCGGGCCGCTGAAGACTTCGCTGAGGGCGAAGCGGGTGGCGCCGTCGCCCGCCGGCTCAAGCGCGAAGGTGCGGACGCCGGTGAACAGACCGAGCGGCAGGCCGCCGCGCCAGACCATCCGCCGGCCCGGCTCGAACACGCTGACGGTCGCCGGAAACGGCCGCTTCGGGTCGCGTTTGGTGTAGGCGGTGATCTTCTGGCCGGCGGCGATCCGGCCCTCGATCCGCTCGACGCCCGGATCCCAGGCCGGGTAGCCCGGCGCATCGGTCAGAATCGCCCAAATCCGGTCAGCCTCGGCGTTGATGGTGGCGCTGGCGCGAAATTCCATGGCGTCCTCCAGAATCGGCAGAAGGATGGAACGGCGGCGGCAATGCAATCGGCGGGATCAGCCCAGTATACCAGGGCCGGGGCGCGGGTCAAACGCCCGGCGCCGACGGCGGGAGGAGCGCGATGAACACTGATTCGATGACCGGCGGCGACCGGGAGCTGCTGGCGGCCTATCTGCGCCGCCTGGCGCCGATCCCCGAGCGGGAGCTGGCGCCGGTCCTGGCGCTGTTCCGGCCCGCCGGCGCCAGCCGGGGCAGCCTGGTATTGAGCGCCGGCGACACGCCGCGGACGATCGGCTTCCTGGCGGCGGGGCTGCTGCGCCTGTTCTACCTCGACGCCGAGGGCCGCGAGTCGACCAAATCGTTCTGCGCGGCGCCGGATCTGGTCGCCGCCTACAGCGCGCTGCTGTTGGCCGAGCCAGCCCGCTTCTTCATCGAGGCGCTGGAGGACTCGCGGCTGCTCGTCGCCGACTTCGCGGCCTTCCGCCAAGCGACGGACAGCCACCCGGCCTGGCAGCGGCTCCGGCTGGCGATCGCCGAGGGCCTGTTCGTCAAAAAAGAGCGCCGCGAGGCCGCGCTGATGCTCGATGACGCCCCGACCCGCTACCGGCGTTTCCTGGCCGAGGAGCCGGGGCTGATCGGCCGCGTCAGGCTCCAGCACATCGCATCCTACCTCGGCGTCACGCCGGTCTCGCTCAGCCGCATCCGCGCCCGGCTCCGGCGCGATGAGCCCGATTCCGGCTGAAAAATTATCCCAAGATAAGGCGGCGCCGGCGGCGATCGGCTATGGTGGGGGCGGATTGGTAACACTGAGTGCAAGGAGCATCCGATGAACCCAAGCGGCAACACCGTCCTGATCACCGGCGGCGCTGGCGGGATCGGCCTGGCGCTGGCCAGGCGCTTCCACCGCGAAGGCAACGCCGTCATCCTCACCGGGCGCGACCGGGCGCGGCTGGAGCGGGCCGCCGCCGAGCTGCCGGGGGCGATCGCCGAGCAGGCCGACATGCGCGACGAAGCGGCGCTGGCGCGGCTCGCCGGCGCCTATCCCGAGGTCAACGTGCTGGTCAACAACGCCGCGATCCAGCACATCTACCAGTGGGCCGACCCCGCCAGCCCCGCCGCGCTGATCGACGAGGAGCTGGCGGTCAATCTGCGCGGCCCGCTGCTGCTGACCAAGCACTTCCTGCCGGGGCTGCTGGCCCGGCCGCAGGCGGCGATCATCAATGTCAGCTCGGGGCTGGGGCTGGCGCCCAAGCAGAGCGCGCCGGTCTACTGCGCCACCAAGGCCGCGCTCCATGCCTTCAGCAAGGCGCTGCGCTGGCAGCTGGAGCCGGCCGGCGTCAAAGTCTTCGAGATCATCCCGCCGCTGGTGGACACGCCGATGACCGCCGGCCGCGGCAAGGACAAGCTGGCGCCGGATCAGCTCGCCGACCAATTCTGGCGCGGCTTCGTGCGCGACGAATACGAGCTGCCGATCGGCAAGACCCGCCTGCTGATGACGGTCCAGCGCCTGGCGCCCGGCCTGGCCGACCGGATCATGCGCCGATCGTGAGCAAACCGGGGCGGCGCGAACCATTCGCGCCGCCCCGGGCGGTTTTAGTCGATCGGCTTGAGCCCGGCCAGGATCTCGGCGCGGCGCGGCTCCAGGAACGGCGGCAGCGCCACCTGCTCGCCCAAGGTCGCCGGATTCTCATCGACCGCGAAGCCCGGCTCGTCGGTCGCCAGCTCGAACAGGATGCCGTTCGGCTCGCGGACATAGACGCTGCGGAAGTAGAAACGGTCGACCAGCCCGCTGGAGCGCAGCCGGAACGAGGCCAGCCGCCGCACCCACTCGTCGTGCTCCTCGAAGGTCGGCACGCGGAAGGCGACGTGGTGGACGCCGCCGGCGCCCGGCCCGGCCGGCGGCAGGCCCGGCTGGACCGCCACGTGCAGCTCGGCGTGCGCGCCGCCCGGCCCCATCTCGTAGACATGGACCTGGTTGGCCGGCGCCTCGGGATGGGCGTACTCGCGGACCGGGCGCATCTTCAGCACCTGCTGGAGCATCGTGTCGGTCGGCGCCAGGTCGGGCACGCTGAGCATGATCGGGCCGAGGCCGCGGATCTGGTGGGCCGCCGGCACCGGGCTGCGCTCCCAGGGATGGCCGGCGCCGGCGCCGCCGTCGTCGATCAGTGCCAGGCGCTGGCCTTCGGGATCCTCGAAATCAAGCGTCAGGCGGCCGTCGCGCTCGCCGATCTCGCCGGCGGCCACGCCCTGCTCGCGCAGCTGGCCCGCCCACCACTGGAGCGATTCCAGCCCGCTGACCCGCAGGAAGGTGCGGCTGATCGAATGGGTTCCGCGCCGCTCCGGCCCCACCGGCCAGTCGAAAAAGGTCAGGTCGCTGCCCGGGCTGCCCGCGCCGTCGGCGTAAAACAGATGATAGGCGCTGGTGTCGTCCTGGTTGACCGTGCGCTTCACCAGGCGCATGCCCAGCGTCTGGGTGTAGAAGCGGTGATTGTCGCGGATGCGCGCCGAGACCGCAGTCAGATGGTGGATGCCGGTCAGTTCCATGGCTTACTCCTTCTTGCTATGTTTAGCACTAAACCTATCATCAATAAAAAACCGCCGCTCAGGGGTGCAAATCATGGTCCAGCGTGCGCAGGAGATCCGTCAGGGCGGCCTGCTCGGCCGGCCCCAGCGCCGCCAGCGCCTCGGCGATCAGCGCCTCCTGCTGCGGCACCACCAGATCGAACAGCGCCTGGCCGCGCTCCGTGAGCGAAAGGCAGTTGGTCCGCCCCTCCTGGCGGCGCAGCACCAGCCCTTCCTGCTCCATCTTGGCCAGCAGCTGCGAGATATTGCCCTTGGTGACGAGCAGCGTGGCCGCCAGCTCCTGCTGGCTCATGCCCGGCACGGCGCCGATCCGGGCCAGGACATCGAACTGGGCAGCGCTCAGGCCCTGCGAGCGGAAAAAGCGCTCCGACAGCGTCGAAATCTTCTGGTACACCCGGGCCAGCCTCAGCCAGGCGACGACCGCCGGCTGGCGCAGATGGTAGCGTTGTGATCGATGCGTTGGTTCCATATAAATAGTTTAGCACTAAACCATGAATCTGTCAAGCGGCTGGGAGTAGCGTCAGACTCAGCGGGTCGCGAAGGTCAGCTTGGCCCGCAGATCGACGCAGTCAATCTCTGCCGGCGCGTCAAGCTCATCCAAAAACCGGCGGACAAGGCTTTTGGCGCAGGGGCTGCGGCCAAACACGCCGTGGCCGGCGGTGGGCAGCTCAAGGGAGCGGCTGCGCTCTAGATCGGCGGCGATCAGCCTAGCCCCGGATGGCGGGGTCCGGGCGTCAAGCGCCCCGCTCAGGATCAGCGCGGGAATGGAACTCCGCACCGCCTGGTTCTCAAGCGCGGGAGCTGGCGCGGCGCCGATGTCGCGGCAAAATTGACGCAGGGCCTCGAAATCGGGCAGCGAGGGCAGGAGCAGACGGGGATTGCCCTGTTCGATCTCGCGGCCAACGGCCTCCGAAGTCGTGAACGGCCATTCCTCGACGCATTTCGCGCCGTAGTACACGCCTTCGCTAAAGAGCTCGGCGCTGTATTCGTAGCGCGCCAGCCCGGCCAAAATGCCCTCGCGATCGCCGGCGAGATCATAGATCAGCAATGGCAACTTGCCGATATTCGATGGAATATCCATGCCGTGCGCCAGCAGCGTTAAGAGAAACGTTCCGTCGATCCGGATGTCAACCAGCCGCCCAGTGCGCTCGTCCGTAATTTGCACCAGGCGCGGCGCGCGGTTCAACCGCTCGACCAACTGCTCCAGCGTCGCACCCAGGGCGGGAAACGCGCTCTGGCAAGGCGGCTGGGCCGCGCAGGCCGCAAACACCCGCTCCAGCGCCTGCATCTGGTTGGAGGGGGTCTCGATGAAACTATCGGCCTGCAAGGGAACCGGCGAATCGAGGATCAACGAGCGGATGCCTGCGGGATAGTCGCGGGCCAGGGTCAGGGCGACGCGCGCGCCGTAGGAGCCGCCGAACACGTTCCAGGGCGGGGCGCCCAGGGCCAGGCGCAGATCCTCGGCGTCGGCGGCGCTGGCGGCTGAGGTGTAATCGCTCCAATCAATCCCTTGTTCGACGAAGGCGGCATGGCAGGTTCGCAGCGTGTCATACCATGTTTCGCGCCTGGCCGCCTCGGATGGCTGCCGCTCGGCGAAAACCCAGCGCAAATTCTCGGACTCCGGGCAATCTAGGCGCGGCGTCGAATAGCCGGTGCCCCGCAGATCAAGGACGAAAACATCGCGCTCTGCCAGAAATCCGGTGAGATTATCAGCGCCGCCGGCCGCCAAGCTCTCGATCGTCCATCCGCCGGGGCCGCCGCCGAGATACACGACGGCGTCAGGCAGCGGCGGCTGTTTGGCGCTATGGAAACGGGCTACCAGCAGGTTCAGACGATTTGCATCGCCGAACGGCTGCGAGCGGTCTGCGGGCACCATCAGCGTCCCGCAGTCAACGCGTTTGCCGCGCGGGGCGTCGAAGGGGCACGCAGCAGCGGCATAGGACGGGCGGGGAGGCGGCGCCGCCTCGCCGCAGGCAACCAGAAGCGATCCTACCAATACGAGACAGCTCACCAGGAATGACAAGCGGAAGCGAATCATAGCGACCTCACGGAATGGATGAGCGATTGGCACAGCGGCGGCGCGAAAGAGCTGCGCCATTGTAGCCGAATCGGCCGCGCCGCACGACCCAAGCGGCTGGCGGGCGTTAATTCACGAATTCGGAACAGCCGCTCTGCTATGATGGGCGCACGATCGAGCTTGGGGCCGCCGCCGTCCAATCCGGCCGGATCCAAGGCCGTCGATCGCCGATCAGCCCTGCCGCCCTGCCGGCGGCGCCGACAGGAGCGCTATGCCAGAGCCGAAACCCGCGACCCGCACCGTCGCCGACATCGATCACGTCCTTGAGGTGGCGCTGGCCGGCGCCGCCGACGCCGCCGCCTGGGAGCCGCTGCTGCTGAAGCGCGGGCTGCGCCCGGCCGCCAGGGACGGCGCGGTCGAGCTTGAGCTGATGGCCACCGACCTGCGCTGGAAGGGCATCCGCTTCCGGGAGTGGAGCGTGGCGGTGCCGGCGCTGCCGCTCGGAGCGACGGAGGACGGCGGGGCGCTGGGCGGCTATCTGCCCCAGGCTTTCAATTCGGCGGCGCCGCTGGCCTGGGCCGAGCGCGTCCTGTTCAAGACGCCCTACCGCCATGCCGTGATCGCGGCGAGCGGCGAGCCGCCGGCAGCAATGGCCGTCACGCTGGGCGGGCGCGCGGCGCTGCGCGCGCGCATGGCCGGGCCGCGCGCGCCGAGCGAAACCCGCCAGCGCGACTTGGCGAGCGTCGTCTACCTGCCGGGCGAGCCGAAGCGCCAGTTCGATGTCCGGCTCGCAGGCGAGCAGATGATCTATCCGGTCGCCGATGACGATGAGTGGAGCCTCGCGCCAATCGACGGCTACCCGATTTTCGCTTGGCTGCGCGACTCGCAGTTCGCGCCCAGCGAGTGGCGGATCTGCCGGCGCGCCCGCCATCGCAAATCGAACACCTACCGCCAGCCGGGCGCCTGAGCGGGATCGCAGGCGGCTAGTCTTTCTGGAGCTGCAAGATATAGTCGCGGCTGAGCGATTCCAGCGCCGTGTAGCCGTTGGTCTGATCAAGGAACAGGCGGAAATACTCCAGGGCCTCCACCCGCTCGCCGTGGATTTTCGAGGAGAGGCCGAGGGAGAAGTAGCCGAGCGGCAGGCCGGAGTAGCGATCGGCGGCGGCCCGCAGATCGTTGATGGCGGCCTCGTTCATCTCAAGCTCGTGGTGCGCCGCGGCGCGCAGGTAGAGGGCGAACAGCGCCTCGGCGTCGCGGTCGGCGGCGGTCGCCAGGTCGGCGAGCGCCGGCTGCGGCTGGCCGCTCAGGACATAGGCCTCGCCGCGATAGTAATAAACTTTGTTGTAGCCTGGCTCCAGCGCCAGCGCCTTGCTGAAATCCGGGATGGACTTGGCGTACTCGCCCTCGGCGCGATAGGTCAGGCCGCGATTGTAGTAGCCGACCGCGAAGTCCGGCTCGATGCTGATCGCGGTGGCGTACTCCGCCCGCGCCGCCGCCACATCGCCGGAGCGGAACAGGCCGTTGCCGCGCTGGATCGCCGGCTCGCCCGGCTCGCCGGCGACGCGGGGGCGGACCAGGCCCAATCCCGCGCGGGACGAGCCGCCTTGCGGCGCCGAGGTCTTGATCATGCCAAAAACCACCGCCAGGGCGAGCAAGGTGAACAGCGCGAGCGGGTGGAGGCCCAGCGGCCAGCGCGCGCGCCGGCGGGCGGGGGCCGGCGGCGGG
>DASWWB010000907.1:0-7762 GCA_036406115.1 Herpetosiphonaceae bacterium | reverse complement strand
TAGGAGGGCCGATGAGCGAGCGCGAGTACACCAGCCGCGATCTGATCGAAGCCCACGTCGACGCCCAGCGCACCTGGATCCACGATGATTTCAATCAATTTTACGCCGCCAAAACCCGGGCGCTGGAGGCGGCGCTGGGCGCGCGGCTCGACGAAGACGGCCTGGCCGACAAGCGCCTGCGTCCGCTGCTGATGCTGTGGCGGGCGACTGTCAGGTCCTATCTCGCCATCCAGACGCCCTACAGCAACTTCGCCGACGACAGCCTGATCAACGTGCGGCTAGAGGAGCTGGGCAAGCGAGGCCGATCAATCAACGCCCTGACAGCGCAGATGGGCGAGCTGGCCGAGGAGAACCGCCAGCTCCACCTCAAGCTGCTTGGCGACCTTTTCGCCGCGCTGTTCGCCCCGGCCAAGCGCGTCGCCACCGGCGCCGAACTGCTGGCCCTCGGCTTCGATGCGGCCGCCGAGCCCAATATTTCGGATTATTGGGATTATTACTAGCGCCCGAGGCCGGCGCCGCCCCCATCAGCCATACTGCCTCCGAGTATCCGCAGGAGGCGAGCTATGATTGAGTGGACGAGCGGCGACGTGCTGCAAGCGACGGCTGACTACATCGCCCAGGGCGTGGCGACCGGCTCCCAGGAAGGGCTGGGCACCGGGCTGGCGCTCAAAATCTCGACGGCCTGGCCGATGGTCCAGCAGCGCTTCAAAAAACACACCCGCAACGCCATCTTCGCGGGCGGCGACCTCTTCGCCGTCGCGCCCGGCCCCGGCCATCCCGGCCTCATCTATCTCGCCACCCAGCCCGACATGTACCACGCCACGCTGCCATTCCTCAACCGCGCGCTGCGGAATCTGGCCAAATATTGCGCCAAGACGGCCGCCGCGAGCGTCGCGCTGCCCAAGATCGGCGCCGGCCTGGGCAAGCTCGATCGGGAGACCGAGGTCAAGCCGCTGATGATCCGCCACCTCAGCCCCGGCGCCACTCTGTTCCTGGTTTACGAGGATTTCAAGCTCGAATACGAGCAGCCCGGCTGAGCAAGGCGTCCGCGCCGCGTCGGCGGTTTGACGATGGCCGCGCCCGATGATACGCTGTGTCATGGACTGATTTTAATAAAGCTGAGTCTATTTTGAACACATCTTCCCAACCCCGCAGAGTCGTCGTCGTGGGCGGCGGCATCGCCGGGCTGAGCACCGCCTACTATCTCCAGCGCGCTGCGGCGCGCCAGCGGCTGGAGCTGGCCATCACCATCGTCGAGCGCAGCGAGCGGCTGGGCGGCAAGCTGCTGACCGAGCGCCTTGACGCCCTCGACGGCGACGGCACCTTCGTCATCGAGGGCGGCCCCGACGCCTTCATCACCCAGAAGCCCTGGGGCGTGCAGCTGGCCCACGAGCTTGGCCTGGGCGACCAGCTGATCTCCACCAATGACGCCCGCCACAAAGTCTATGTGCTGCATCGCGGCAAGCCCATCCCGCTGCCCGACGGCGTGACGCTCGTCGTGCCGACGATGCTGATGCCGTTCCTGCGCTCGCCGCTGATCTCCTGGCCCGGTAAGCTGCGCATGGCGCTGGATCTGGTCATCCCGGCCCGGCGCGGCGACCAGGACGAGGCGCTGGCGGCCTTCATCAAGCGCCGGCTCGGCTCCGAGGCGCTCGATAAGATCGCCGAGCCGCTGATGGCCGGCATCTACAACTCGGAATCGGATCGGCTGAGCCTGCTGTCGACGTTCCCGCGCTTCCGGGCGGTCGAGGAGAAGTTCGGCAGCCTGATCCGCGGCATGCGCAGCTCGCGTCAGCAAGCGCGCCAGGCCCCCGGCCAGCCGACCAGCCCGTTTGTCTCGCTGCGCGGCGGCGTCGCCACCCTGATCGACGCGCTGGCGGGGCAGATCGACGCCACCATCCTCCCCGGACGCACGGTCACCGCCCTGGAGCGGGCGGCCGGCGCCGACGGCTACGTCGTCGCCCTTGACGACGGGGCCCGGCTTGAGGCGGCGGCGGTGGTGCTCGCGGCGCCAGCCTACGCTGCGGCGGACCTGCTCGCACCGCTCGACGGCGATCTCGCGGGCCGGCTGCGCCAGATCCGCTATGTCTCGACCGGGACTGTCTCGCTCGCCTACCGCCGCGCCGACATCGGCGGCGATCCGCTCGAAACCTACGGCGTGGTCATCCCCCACAGCGAGGGGCGGCAGATCAACGCCTGCACCATCAGCTCGCGCAAATTCGCCCACCGCGCCCCCGGCGACTACGTGCTGATCCGGGCCTTCGTCGGCGGCTCGCGCAACCCGCACGCGCTGCGGCTTGACGACGCCGGGCTGGTCGAGATGGTCCGCAACGAGTTCCAGCTGATCCTCGGCATCACCGCCGAGCCGGTGCTGAGCCGGGTCTACCGCTGGGACCAGGCCAACCCGCAGTACGACGTGGGCCACCTCGAGCGGGTGGCGGAGCTGGAGGCGGCCTGTCCGCCCGGCCTCTACCTCACCGGCAGCCCGTATCGCGGCGTCGGCATCCCCGATTGCATCCACCAGGCCCAGCAGACGGCGGCGCAGGTCGTGGAGCGGCTTCAGGGCTAGCTATCGGTTGTCAGTCGTCAGTCGTCAGGAGGCGGCACTCAAGACGCGCGCCATCCAAGCCGATACTTCAGGCATACGCCGGCGCCTTAGGCGGCTGGCCCTGACGACTGACGACTGATCGCTGACGACTCCTCGCGTCCCGTGAAATTGGACACATCCCCCGATCTTCGATACAATACCTCACATAGATTTCGCACATTTGGTAGATTTAGGTAGATTTTCGATGAGTTCCGAGCAGCACTCAGCCGAGCTTGAGCTTGAGGACTGGCTCTCGCTGCACGACGCGAGCGCGCTAGTCGGCGTGGCCGAGTCGACGCTGCGGCGCTGGGGCGACCTGGGCCGCGTGCCGGTGCGCCGCACGCTGGGCGGCCACCGCCGTTTCCAGCGCGCGGCGTTGCTGCGGCTGCTGGAGACCGGCCCCGAGACGCCGGCCGCCGCGCCCCACGCCGAGTGGGGCATCGACGAGCGGGCGCTGTCCCAGGAGCACTGGCACGCGCGCTTCTCGATCGACCTCGATCCGGAGCGCATGCGCCGGCTGGGCCAGCGGCTGCTGGGCGTGCTGATGCAGTACATCAACCGCCGCGACCATGACCAGCGCTTCCTAGCCGAGGCCCGCGAGGTCAGCGGCGAGTACGGCCGCGAGGCGCGCCAGGCCGGCGTCTCGATGTACAACACCATCGAAGCGTTCGTCTTCTTCCGGCGCTCCTTCCTCCAGGTCGCGCGGCCGCTGGCCGGCGGGGAGCAGCTCAGCGAGCCGGCCCGGCTGCTCGAGCTGCACGACCGGCTCGATCGCTTCATGGAGGCCATTCTGCTTGGCACCGTGGCCGGATTCGAGAACGCGGCGCCGCCTGGACAATCCGAGGAGTAACCTGTGCAACTGGTGGTTGTTGGCGCACATCAACGAACCGCACCAGTCGCCATTCGTGAGCGGCTGGCATTCCCCGAGCAGAGCTTGCAGCCGGCGCTTCAGGCGCTGCGGATGCATGCCGCCGAGGCCTGCATCATCTCGACCTGCAACCGGGTCGAGGTCTACGGCCTCGTCGACCAGGCCGACCCCGGCCGCGCGCTCCGCTCGTTCCTCGCCCAGTGGCACGGCCTCGACGAAGATGAGCTGACGCCGCATCTCTACACCTTCTGCGGCGCCGACGCCGCCCGCCACCTGCTGCGCACCGCCGCCGGCCTGGACTCGATGGCGCTGGGCGAGGACCAGATCATGGCCCAGCTCAAGGCGGCGCTCGGCCAGGCCCAGGCCGCCGCCGCGCTCGGCCCGCTGCTCCAGCGCCTGCTGGCTAGCGCCCTCGCCACCGGCAAGCAGGTCCGCGCCCAGACCGGCATCGCCCGCGCCCAGCTTTCGGTCGTCTCGGTGGCGCTCCAATTGGCCCGCCAGACGCTCGGCGGCCTCGACGGCCAGCGGGTGCTGGTGGTCGGCGCCGGCCGCACCGCCGAGCTGGCGCTCAAGCATCTCAAATCCGAGCGACTGGCCGGCCTCCAGCTCGTCAGCAGGACGCTGGAGCGGACCCAGGCGCTGGCCGAGCGCTTCGGCGCCGCCGCCTGGCCGCTGGACGAGCTGCCCGCCGCGCTGAGCCGGGCCGATGTGGTGATCGCCTGCACGTCGGCCGAGACACTGGTCATCGAGGCCGCCCAGGTCCAGGCCGCCGCCGCCGGCCGATCCACGCCGCTGCTGCTGCTCGATCTGGCAGTGCCGCGCGACATCGACCGCCAGGTGGCGGCGCTGCCCGGCGTGCGGCTGTTCGATGTCGACGATATGCAGGCGGTCTCGGCCGCCAACCGGGCCGCCCGCGCCGCCGAGATCGGCGCCGCCGAGGCGATCGTCAACAAGGAAACCGACAAATTCATGGCCTGGTGGTCGTCCCAGGAAGTGCTGCCGACCATCCGCGCCCTGCGCGAGCACGCCGAGGCCATCCGCGCCGCCGAGCTGCAGCGCGCCCTGGCCCGCCTGCCGGAGCTTTCGGAGGAGGCGCAGGCGACGGTGGCGGCGCTGACCTCGGCGATCATCAACAAGCTGCTCCATCACCCGATCACAACCTTGAAGGCGCCTGAATCCGACGCTCAGCTCGCCCAGGCCGCCCAGCAACTTTTTCAGCTTCAGCAACCTGCGAGGAATACTCATGTCAAACCAGAACCCTAACCCGTCCGCGCCGCTGTTTGTCCAATACATGGCCTTCAAGGCGGACCCGGCCTGGCGGCGCATGCCGCTCGGCGCCCGCGAGGACGGCCGCGAGTCCTTCGCCCGCGCCGTCGAGGAGGCGGCGCCAGGCATCGCAACCTACAGCTATAGCATGGTCGGCATGAAGCTCGACGCCGATCTGCTGCTCTGGCGCAAGAGCGAGACGCCCGACGAGATGCAGGAGATGACCAGCCGCCTGCTCCAGACCGGCATCGGCCAGTACCTGGAGCCGACCCACTCGCTGTTCGGCTACACCCGGCCCTCGACCTACACCAAGCGCCACACGCCCCAGGAGCAGGCGGTGCTCGAGGAGCAGCGCGACCGCTACTTCATCGTCTATCCCTTCACCAAGACCATCGAGTGGTATCTGATGAGCAAAGAGGCCCGCCAGGGCATGATGAACGAGCACATCCGGGTCGGCCACGAGTACGCCGACATCCGCCAGGTGCTGCTCTACGCCACCGGCCTCGACGACCAGGAGTTCGTGGTCGCCTACGAGACCAACGATCTGCCGCGCTTCCAGTCGCTGGTGATCGACCTGCGCTCGACCGAGGCCCGGCGCTACACCCTGCGCGACACGCCCATCCTGACCGGCATCCACCGCCCGCTGCGCGAAGCCCTCGCGCTGATCGGCTAAGGGGCGCCGCCGTGAGCATCGAAAACAGCCGCTTCATCCGCGCCTGCCGCCGCGAGCCCGTCGACGCGACCCCGGTCTGGTTTATGCGCCAGGCCGGGCGCTCGCTGCCCGAGTACCGCGCCCTGCGCGAAAAATACAGCTTCATGGAGCTGTGCCACCAGCCCGAGCTGTGCGCCGAAGTGACGCTCCAGCCGGTCCGCCGGCTCAAGGTCGACGCGGCGATTATGTTCGCCGACATCATGACGCCGCTCATCGCCACCGGCGCCGGCGTCGAGCTGGTCGATAACGTCGGGCCGGTCGTCGCCGAGCCCATCCGCAGCATGGAGGGCGTCCGCCGGCTCCGCGCCCTGGAGCCCGAGCAGGACATCCCTTACATCACGGCGTCGATCAAGCTGCTCAAGCGCGAGCTGGCCGGCGCCACGCCGCTGATCGGCTTCGCCGGCGCGCCCTTCACTCTCGCCGCCTACCTGATCGAGGGCAAGACGTCGCGCAATTTCACCAAGACCAAGGCCCTGATGTACGGCGAGCCCGCGACCTGGCACGCCCTGATGGAGCGGCTGACCGCGCTGACGATCGACTACCTGCGCGCCAAGGTCGCCGCCGGCGTCGACGCGCTCCAGCTTTTCGACAGCTGGATCGGCTGCGTCAGCCCCGGGGACTACGCCGCGTTCGTCCAGCCCTACACCAGCGCGATCATCAGCGCCCTCGGCGAGGCGCCGCTGCCGTTCATCCACTTCGGCACCAACACCGCCACGCTGCTGCCGCTGATGAAAACCGAGGGCGCGCCGGTCCTCGGCGTGGACTGGCGGCTGCCGCTCGACGACGCCTGGGAGCTGATCGGCCACGACAAGGCCATCCAGGGCAACCTTGACCCGGCGATCCTGCTCGGGCCGTGGGAGTTCGTCGCCAAGCAGGCCGGGGACGTGCTCCGGCGCGCCGGCGGCCGGCCCGGCCACATTTTCAATCTGGGCCACGGCATCTTCCCCGAGACGCCGGTCGACAATCTGGCCCGCCTGGTCGAGTACGTCCACGAGCAGTCCCCCCGCTAAGCGGCGCCGCTCGCCTGTATAGATGCAATCGCAGAGGAAATCATGCCAGATCAAACCGCGCCGACCGGCGTGCTGCTGATGGCCTACGGCTCGCCCGACACGCTTGAGGATGTCGAGCAGTACTATGTCAATGTCCGCGGCGGCCGCATCCCGACGCCCGAGCAGGTCGCCCATCTCGCCGAGCGCTACGCCGCCGTCGGCGGCCACACGCCGCTGACCGCCCTGACCCGCTCGGTCGCCGACAAGCTCCAGGCCGCCCTCGACGCCCGGGCGCCCGGGCGCTTCAAAACCTACATCGGGATGAAATACTGGACTCCCTTCATCAACGACACGGTCGCCCAGATGGCCGCCGACGGCGTCAGGGAGATGATCGCAATCGCCCTCGCGCCGCACTACTCCAAGATCAGCATCGGCGGCTACCTCAAGAAGGTCGAGCAGGCCAACGCCGAGCTGGCCGAGCCGATCGCCGTTCAGATGGTCGAAAGCTTCCAGGGCCACCCGCTGTTCCGCGAGCTGATCGGCCGCCGCATCCGCGCGGGGCTTGAGCAGTTCCCCGCCGCCGAGCGCGACGAGGTGACAGTGCTGTTCAGCGCCCACAGCCTGCCCGAGCGCGTCCTGGCGTGGGGCGACCCCTACCCCGAGGAGCTGCGCGCCAGCGCCGCCGGCATCGCCGAGCAGCTCGGGCTCCGCAACTGGGCGCAGTGCTACCAGAGCGCCGGCAGCACCGGCGAGCCCTGGCTCGGCCCGGATATCGCCGAGGCCCTGGGGCGGCTGGCCGCCGAGGGCAAGCGCAATGTGCTCAGCGTGCCGTTCGGCTTTGTCTCCGACCACCTGGAGATTTTGTACGATTTGGACATCGAGTGCCAGGCGCAGGCCCGCGAGCTGGGCGTCACGCTCAAGCGCATCAGCCTGCCCAACGACGACGATGAGTTCGTCGCGCTGCTGGCGGCGCTGGCGACCGAAGCGCAGGCGGCCCGATGAGCCAGCCCGCGACCAGGACGATCCGCATCGGCACCCGCAAAAGCAAGCTGGCGCTGACCCAGACCGAGCTGATCCGCGCCGCGCTGCTGCGGCTGCACCCCGGGCTTGAGGTCGAGCTGGAGCTGATCACCACCAAGGGCGATGTGATCCTCGACCGGCCGCTCAGCGCGATCGGCGACAAGGGGCTGTTCGTCACCGAGCTGGAGGACGCGATGCGCGCCGGCGCCGTCGATCTGGCGGTCCACTCGGCCAAGGATCTGCCCTCCGAGCTGCCGCCCGACATGACGATCGCCGCCTTCCCCCGCCGCGCCGACCCGCGCGACGCCCTGGTGGCCCGC
>DASWWB010000906.1:0-3161 GCA_036406115.1 Herpetosiphonaceae bacterium | reverse complement strand
CTACTTGCCGCCGAAATTCGCGGTGCGCTTCTCGACGTAGGCCGCGATGCCCTCCTTGGCATCCTCGCTGGCGAACAGCTGCTGCTGAAGCTCGCGCTCCACCGCCAGCGCCAGCTCGAAGGGCAGCTCGGCGCCGGTCTGGACCGAGCGCTTGATGCGGCCGACGGCCTTGCTGGCCTTGGCCGGCGGCACGAACTGCTTGGCGTAGGCCATCGCCTGGTCCATGAACGAGGCGCCGTCGCCGTCGTAGAGATAGTTGAGAATGCCCAGCTCCAGGCCTTCCTCGAACGAGATCAGCGTGCCCTCGATCATCAGCTGGATGGACTTGGATTTGCCCAGGATGCGGGCCAGGCGCTGGGTGCCGCCGGTGCCTGGCAGCACGCCGAGGTTGATCTCGGGCAGGCCCAGCTTGCCGGCGCCCTTGCGCGCGAGCCGGATGTCGGCGGCCATGGCGATCTCGAGCCCGCCGCCGACCGTGTGGCCGTTGAGCGCCGCGATCACCAGCTTGGGCGTGTGCTCCAGCTTGTTGAGGGTCTCGTTGGCGTGGAGGCAGAAGTTATATTTGAACCCGGGGGTGACGCTGTTGAGCATGCTGATGTTGGCCCCGGCTGAGAAGAACTTGTCGCCGGCCCCGCGGATGAGGATGACGTGGACGTTGTCATCGAAGCGCGCGCGCAGGATGCAGTCGTCAAGGTCGCGCATCATCTCGTGGGTGTAGGTGTTGGCCGGCGGATCGTCCATCTCAAAGACCGCAACGCCGTCCTCGACGCGGTAGGTGACAAGCGGCTTGCGGTCAGTCGTCGTTTCCATGGCTACTCCTTTGTAGGCTCTACGGTTCAACTAATGACTGGGATGAGGCACATGCGGCTGCATGATAGGCGCGGCCGCATGGCCTGTCAAGGAAGGTAGCGCGCCCGCCGCTCCAGCCACCAGATCGCCCAGGCGGCCACGCCGACCATCAGCGCGGCCAGGGCGTAGGCCTCGCGCGGCCGGGCGGTGGTCAGGGTCGTGGCGACGATGCCGAAGCAGGCGGCGATGATGTAGCAGACCAGCACGGCCTCGCGGCGGCTGAAGCCCAGCGTCACGAAGCGGTGCGAGATGTGGTCCTTGCCCGGCGTGTTGAAGGGATTGACCCGCCGCCGCAGCCGCGCCACCACCACCAGCGTGGTGTCGAAGACCGGCAGCCCCAGCACCACCACCGGGATCATCCAGCTCACCAGCGTGCCGCTGGCCGGGAAGCGCAGCTTGATCCCCAGCACCGCCAGCACGAAGCCCAGGAACAGGCTGCCCGTGTCGCCCATGAAAATCGTCGTGGGGACGAAGTTGTGGCGCAGGAAGCCGATGCAGGCCCCGAGCAGCGCCGCCGAGAGCGCCGCGACCAGGTATTGGCCGTTCAGCACCGCCAGCTGGAGGAAAAAGGCCGCCGCCACCGCCGTGATCCCGCCCGACAGGCCATCCATGTTGTCAAGGAAGTTGATCGCGTTGCAGATGCCAAGCACCCAGAGCAGGGTCAGGGCGATGTTCAGCGCGTTGTTGGCGAACAGCTGGATCTGCACGCCGCCGATCAGCAGCGCGACGCAGCCGATCGCCTGCCCCGCCAGCTTGAGCGAGGCCGACAGCCCCCATTTGTCGTCAAGCGCGCCGCAGACCGCCACGATCGTGGCGCCGATCAGGATTCCCGCCACTTCACGGATGTAGAAATGCTGGCCCCAGAACAGCAGCGTGACCACCACGCCGCCGTAGATCGCCGCGCCGCCCAGCAGGGGCACCGGGTTGGCGTGGATTTTGCGGGCGTTGGGCTGGTCGAGCACGCCGATTGTCAGGGCCAGCCGGCGGACGAGCGGCGTGCCGAAGATCGATAGCAGCAGGGCCGAGCTGAAAATCAAGAACAGTCTGGTCAGTGAAAGCGCCATGGCATGCCCCCGAAACGCTGCGCGGCGCGATGACGCGCCGCGCTGTCGCAACCTGCCGGCCTAGCCGCCGGCCAGCCGCGATTTGAAATAGGTCAGATAGTCCTGGAAGGTCTGCACCAGCTGCTGGTTGTTCTGGCTCTGGGCCTTGGCGAGCGCCTTCTCGGCCTGCTCGGCGCCCTGGCTGTACTGCTGGGTGTCGCTCAGCACCTGGGTGAAGACCTGGTAGTGGCCCAGATTCTCGGGCGTCTTCTCCAGGGCCTGGCGGTAGCCGCCGAGGAAGATCTCAAGCGCCTGCGGCGTGTTGCGCATTGCTGCCAGGATGTCGCGGTAGCGCTGCTCGCGCTCGCCGCCGACCTCGGCCACGTCCAGCGTCTGGTCGAAAATCCGCGGGTTGCCCGCCAGCGCCAGGGCGAACTCCTGGGCCGCGCCGACCAGATCGCCCCCCTGGCGCTTCAGCTCGCCGTAGCGGGCGTGGTTGATCGGATAGACCGGGTCGAGGGTGGTCGCCTCCTGCATCGCCGCCAGGCCCTTGGGCAGGTCGCCCTCGCGGTAGGGGTAGAGCATGGCCATCTGGCCGGTCAGCTCCACGTCCTGCGGTGCGACGCGGTGGGCCTCCTCGTAGTTGAAGATCGCCAGGTCGAGATGTTTCTTGGCCTCGGCCGCGTCGACCTGCTGCATGTTGCGGAACCACGAGGCGTGGAGCCGGCCGAGGTTGGCGTAGTGGTCCTTGTTGCGCGGGTTGAGGTCGCGGGCCTCCTCCAGCGCCAGGCGGGCGTAGTCGAGGATTTGCAGCGGGCTGTATTCCTTGAGGAAGCGGTCGTAGGTTTCCTGCCAGCGCTGCAAGCTGTACTCGGCCTGCGGCAGATCCGTCAGCTTGGCGTTCTCAGCTGGGCGCTTGGCGCTGGCGGCGTTGATCTGCTGGAGCACGGCGATGTACTGGTTGGCCTGGGCGATATTGTTCTCGGCCTCGGCCTGCTGGGCCGCCTGCTGGGCCTCGCGCATGGCCTGCGGCTGGCGGGCGCTGAAGTCCTGGGCCAGCTGCATCAGCGAGCGGCCGTAGGTCAGATAGTACAGATCCTCGTTGGGCGAGTTGTCGATCGCGTCCTGGAGCGCGGCGTAGCCCAGGATGTGCTCGCCGTAGCCGCCGCTCTCGGTCAGGCTCTTGGCTTGCAGGTAGCGCATGTCGGCGTAGATGTTGTCGATGTTGAAGAACCAGACGCCGAGCAGCGCCGCCAGGCCGATGAAGGG
>DASWWB010000905.1:0-1996 GCA_036406115.1 Herpetosiphonaceae bacterium | reverse complement strand
CACGGCAGGTCAAGCCAGATGATCAGCTCGGCGGCGGCGAGCAGTTCGTCAGTCCACCAGAGGAAAATGCCCTCCGTCACCCAGGCCGGCTCGGCGCTGATCCTGGCGATGTCGGCTAGCTTCGCCGCGAGCGGCCGTTTGGCGCCGGCCCCGCCCTCGTAGCCGATCGCGTCCAATTCGTAGAGCGGCGCCTGCGTTGCGGCGGCGAGGCGGCGGGCCAGGGTGGTTTTGCCGCTGCCGCCGCCGCCGACAATGTGAATCTTGCGCGGCGCCCCGGCCTTGCTCATTGCTGATCCTCGGGCGCCGGCTCGACGGGCAGCCCGGCCTCCCGCCAGGCCTGGGTGCCGCCGTCGAGGATTGCGACGTTGGCGAAGCCCATCTCCTTGAGCGTCCGCGCCGCCAGCGAGGAGAGCAGGCCGACGCCGCAGGTCGTGATGATCGGCCGGTCGCGGTCCTGGAGCCGGGGATCGCGCAGCGACTCGGGCATCTCGCGGTCGGCTCGCAGCGCAAGCATGCCGGCGGAGATGCGGGCGGCGCCGGGGATGAGGCCGGTGGCGGCGATGTCGCGGGCGTCGCGGACCTCGATCACCAGGGTGGCGGGGTCGGCCTGGAGCGCCTGCCGGGCCTGCTCCGGGCTGATCAGCGGAATGCCCTCGCGGGCCTCGGCGACCATCTGCATGAATGTTTTGGCCATCGCAATCCTCCTTGTGTTCGCCCTGAATTATCCCACGGATCAGGCGCCCGGGCGGCGCAGCTCGCCGGCCAGGCTGCGGAACCAGGCGCGGCGCATCGCCGGCAGCCGCGCCATGTCCTCGGCCAGCAGCAGGCGCTGCTCGCGGCTGGCGCCCCGCTCGTAGAGCCAGCGCGCCTCGGCGAGCCCCCGGAGATGGTCGGCGTGGCGGTTGGGGCTGGCCGCTTCGTCGCCGTCCCAACGATCGGGGCCGTAGGGCGGCGTGGTTTTGCAGCCGACGACGGCCAGGTAGCGCCAAAGATACCCGTGCAGCGAGAGATTTTTGCAGGCGCCGGAGGGCAGGAGGTCCAGCCACGTGGCGTGCTGCTGCCAGCGCCAGGCCTTGGGGCTGGGCTTGCCGCGAAACACCAGGCCGACCAGTCGCAGCTTGCGGGATGCGTCCCGCCAGCTCAGCCGCTCCTCCACGGTCCAATCGCGCAGCAGCGTGACCAGGCTGCCGAAAGTGCCGCCCACATCGACGACATCCACCAGCGCGATGGGATTCGGGCTCGCAAGCAAGGCCTGCGGGCTCAGGCCGGCGGCGGCAAGGTGCCCGCGCATGAACTGGCGGCCGGGATTTTCGTGGCGGAGCAGGTGTTGAGCTTCATTGGTGTTGAGGGACATCTGGAGGTGGCGGAGGCGGTCGCGCCAGCCGGTGTCGGCGAGCAGGCTGCGGCCGAGGTCGAAGATCAGCTCAGGGGAGCGGCCGAGGAAGACCAGATCTCCGCCGTCGCCCAAGCCCAGGATGCCGGCGAGGGTCTGGCGCAGCTCATCGAGCAGCCAGTCGGAGGATGCGGGTTCGACGGCGTCGGGCAGGCCGCCCAGCTCGGGGCGGCTGGCGATGTTCCAGCGGAAGGGCGGCTGAGGGTCGGGGTCGCGGGCCATGGCAGCGCTCCTTGATGATAATCTGGCTGGATCATACGAGGTCTCGCCGCCCTCCTGATCGACCCGCAGCCCGATTGAGGTTCCGTCCGGCGGCCCGGCGCTAAAACCAACCGGCGGCGCGACTGGGTCGCGCCGCCGGCGGGAAATCGGGGAGACGGATTAGCCGAGCGCCTCAAGCAGCAGCGAGGCCTCCTGGGCGGTGATTTTGCCCTGCTCGACCATGCGCAGGATAGCGAGCCGCTCCTCGGTCAGCGCGCTGGCGCTGGGCTTGGCCTCGGCGGCCGGCGCGCTCGCGGCCTCGGGCTGCCGGTCCATGCGGATAGTCTGGCCGGTGGCCGGCGCCTCGGGCCAGGCCGGAGGGGCGGGCGGTGCAGGCGGCGC
>DASWWB010000904.1:0-3297 GCA_036406115.1 Herpetosiphonaceae bacterium | reverse complement strand
AAATCAGCGCCGCCGCCGGGCAGCTGGAAACGGCGCTCCGCAGCCTCCGCCAGACCGAGGCGGACATCGCGCGCCACGAAAGCGCCATCGAACAGATCAAGGCCCAGCGGGTGAAATACAGCATCGCAGCGGCGGCCCTGTTCATTATCGTCCTGCTGATTCTCCTGTGAGGCGGGCGTATAATAGAGCAGGCGGCCCGCTAAAGGAGATGGCCGACCGTGAATCCATGGCTTAGCACACGAATCCAGGCCGCCTGGCATGCGCTCGCCGAGCGCTACCAATGGAGCCTGGCCGGCGACAACGCGCAGCTCGAGCGCTTTATCGCCGCCGCGACGCCCGCACCCGAAGCGCTTGACGAGCCGGGCCTGCGCAATTTGATCATCCAGTGGTACAACCAGCAGCTTTACGGCGGCCTGCAACGCAGAGAGGAGGCCGCCGCCCGCGAACTCATGCTGATTTGCCTGCGGGTGGCGCGCAGCAGGGCGACCGGCGAGCACGAGGCCCAGGACATCGCCGCCGAGACAACCAGGCGGGTGATCGAACGCCTGCCGGCGATCAAACAGCAGGGCATGCTGATCGGCTACAGCCTGCGGGTGCTCGCCAGCATCGTGCGGGAGCGCCGCGCCAACCAGCAGCGCGAGCCGATCTCCGACGACGCCATCGGCGAGCCCGCCAACCCGGCCCAGACCGCCGAGCTGATCGAGCAGCGGCTGGTCAACAGCGCCATCGTGGGCATGCTGCGGCGCAAGCTCGCCAACGAGCGCGAGTTCATCGTCACCGTAAGGGTGATCTTGCTCGGCGAACAGCCCCGCGATGTGGCGGCGAGTCTGGGGATCCCGCTCCATCAGGCCCGCCTGGCGAAAAGCCGGGCCTTGCAGCGCCTGCGCAACGACCCCGAGTGCCTGGCGTTTTGCCGCTCATTGATCGATCATGAGCAATAGGAGGACTGCGTGAGCAACAACCAACCCCAGGATTCGCTCTACGCCGGGCGGCTGCTGCGGCAGCTGGAAGGCGGCAAGGCGGGGGCCTGCGCCGAGTTCGAGGAGCAGATCGACGACTTCGTGCGCCAGGAGACGGCCGGCGCCGACGTCGACGCCATGGAAGAGTTCCAGGCCGTGCTGGCCCACATCGACACCTGCGTGGCCTGCGCCGCCGCCTACGCCCAGCTCGTCGAGGATCTGGCGATCGCGGCGACCCCGCCTGCCCGGCAGGAGGAGCTGATCGATTTCCCCGTGTTCTTCTCGGGCACTGCGGTGCCCGAGAAGCGGGAGCCGGCCTATCCCGCGCTCTTCGCGCCCGACGCCACCCGCGAGCGCGACGGCATGCGGCTTGACATCTGGACGCAGGGCGCGCGGGCGGTGCGCCTCCAGGCGCCGGGGGCGCGGCTCAACTTCAGCCACGTCATGAGCGGCGGCGCGCTGTTCTCGGATCGGCTCCCGGAATGGGATTCGGCGGCCTTCGTCGTCTCGCCGCGCGCAGACGGCCCGGCCGCGCTGGTCCAGGTGACCCTGCGCGATCCCGGACGGGCGGCCTGGACGGTCTGGCTCAAGACCGCCGCCGCCACCCGGAGCCTGGAGACCGACGCGCGGGGCATCGCCGAGTTCAGGGGCCTGCCGGCCGCCGAGCTGGCCGAGCCGTTCGAGGTGTTCTGCGTCGAGACCGGCGGGGCGCCGGGCGCTACTCGTTAAAGCGCAGCACCGCCCAGATCAGCAGCATGGCCAGGGTCAGGGACACGGAGGTGGGATGCGACAGGACGGTCTCGCCGGAGCCGAGCAGCCAGAGCGCCAGCACCGGGCAGCCCAGCGCCAGCACCAGGCCGATCGCCAGCATGACCGCCAGGAACCCCATGCCGAACAGCTCCGGATTGTCCTCGGCCAAGATCAGCACGCTGCGCACCTGGGAGCGCATGCCGAAATAGCTCCACACCAGCGCCCAGCCGGCGACCGCGACAATGATGCCCAGCTGGATCTCAAGCCCCGGCGCCGGCCCGCCCAGCAGGGCCAGCCCGATCAGCGCCACCAGGAAGCCCATCGCCTGCCCTGTGCCGTAGCCCAGGTAGGCGCCGGACCATTGGGCCAGCAGCGCCTCGCGGCGCAGGGTCGTGCTCCGGTACACCCGCGGATAGGCGGCGGCGATGACCGCCGGCCCGATCACGCCGACAAAGATCGTCAGATCGCGCATCCGCGCAAACAAGCCCCGCAAGTGCGCCAGCGTCACCTGGGGCAGGATCAGCCAGTAGGCCAGGCCGCAGGTCAGCAGCGCCAGGGCCAGCGCCACCAGCGAGCCGCGCACCACGCGGTGGGCTGACGGGTTGCGCAGCGCCAGCTCGATCCAATCCGCCAGCCAGCCCAGGCCCGCCGACGCCTCCGGCCGCTCGCTGCCCTGGTACAAGACCGGCAGGCTCCAATCCATGGCGTCGCGCAGATTCACCGCGCGCCGGCTCAAGGTGACCGCCTCGTCAAGCGGCCGGCCCTCCTCCAGGCGCGCGTACAGCTCGCGCACGAAGGCGTCGGCCGCCTTCTGCGTGACCTCGCCCTGGAAGCCGATGACAAACGGCACCTGGCGGCGCAGCAGGCCCAAGGCGATGCTCTCGTTGACCCGCGACTCGTGGGCGCTGGCGTTGCCGCCGTGGCACGACTGCAACACCACCAGGCGCAGCTGGGGCGCCAGGGCCACAATGCTGCCCAGTTCGTAGATACTGGCCCGCCGCTGGTAACCGTCTTCGTGGGTGAGCAGCAAGTCATGGCGGAAATCGCGGGCGCCGGCCGCCTGGCGCTCGCCATGGCAGAGAAGGTGGAGAATGCGCGGCTCCAGGGCGCGCACGCGCTCGTGCAGCACCGGCACGGTGTTCTCCTGATCGTACCAGCGCCCGGTCTGCCAGCCGGCGCAGGCGCCGACGCTTTCGCGGAGCGGGGCGCTGTCGAAGGGCGCCACGCCGATCGGCTGCGCCGCGACCGCCAGGATCCCGAGCGGATGCGGCAGCGCCGCCGACGCGCTGGTCCCCACGCCCTCGATCTGGCGCAGCATGCTGACCAGGGGGTCGAGCAGCAGGAAGTCGAGCCCGCCGGTGCCGGGGCCGTCAGGCTCCAGGGCCATCAGCTCCCAGGGGATGGCGAGCAGCGCCAGCGCGTCGCTGGCCACGTTGATGATGACGCGCAGCCGCGTCCGGCGCTTGCGGGCGCGCCGCAGCGCCCGGGCGAATCCCTGCTGGGTCTGGAGCGGCAGCATCTCGGTGATGCTCGCGCCCAGATTCAGGAGCAGCGCCCGGTCTGGCGGCGGCATGGGCACGTCGTAGCG
>DASWWB010000903.1:0-3149 GCA_036406115.1 Herpetosiphonaceae bacterium | reverse complement strand
GAAACGCCATAAAATCGTGCTCTACAATCCGAAGGCGGTCTTCTGGACCATGCCGCTGGCCTTGGTGGCCCTCGGCTCGTATCTCGACCCCGAGCGCTTCGAGGTGCGGATCATCGACGGCCGGCTGGAGGCCGATCCGATCGCCGCAGTGCTCGCCGAGCTGGACGGCGCGCTCTGCCTCGGCCTCACCGTGCTGACCGGCGCGCCCATCCGCGACGCGCTGCTGGTGACCGCCGCCGCCAAGGCCAGCCGCCCCGGGCTGCTGGTGGTCTGGGGCGGCTGGCACGCCTCGCTGTTCCCCGTCGAGACGCTGGCCGAGTCCGGCGCCGACGCGGTGGTGGTCGGCCAAGGCGAGGAGACCTTCGCCGAGCTGCTGGAGCGCCGCCTGGCCGGCGCCGATTTCGCCGGCGTCGCCGGCTGCGCCTACCGCGACCCCCGCGCCGTGCCGCTGCTCGGCGAGGCCGGGGCCGGCATCGTCCAAAATCCGCCGCGCGCGATGAAGGATATCAACGCCTTCCCGGCCCAAAACTACGATCTGATCGATGTCGAAAGCTACTTCAAGCTCAAGAGCCAGCGCCAGTTCGACTATATCTCATCCCAGGGCTGCCGCTTCCGCTGCACGTTTTGCGCCGATCCCTTCGTCTACCGGCGCGGCTGGGTCGGCCTGGCGCCGGAGCGGATGGGTGAGGAGCTGGCCATGCTCTGGCGCCGCTACCGCTTCACCGACATCGGCTTCCAAGACGAAACCTTTTTCACCAAGGCCGACCGGGTCGCCGCGATCGCCGAGGAGTTCATCAAGCGCGATCTCCATTTCAGCTGGATGGCGACGATGCGCGCCGACCAGGGCACCAGGCTCGACGCCCAAATTCTGGCCGACTGCAAGCGCGCCGGCCTGCGCCGCGTGATGATCGGCGTCGAGTCCGGCGCCCAGGAGATGCTCGACCGGATCAAAAAGGACATCACGCTGGAGCAGGTCTACGAGAGCGCCGAGAAGTGTCTGCGCCAGGGGATCAATGTTCTGTTCAATATGATCGTCGGCTTCCCCGGCGAGACCGCCGAGCATCTGGCCGAGTCGCTGCGGATCGCCAAGAAGCTGCGCGCGATCAGCCCGACGTTCGAGATCGCGATGTTTTACTACAAGCCCTATCCGGGCAACCCGATTGCCGACGATCTGCTGCGCCAGGGCTACGCCTTCCCGCAGACGCTCGCCGAGTGGGCCGATTTCGACTACGTCGGCTCGTCAGGCCCCTGGATGACCGCCGAGCAGCACACCACGATCGAGCGTTTCAAGTTCTACCAGCGGATCGCCTGGAGCCAGCCGAGCCTGCTGCGGGCGCCGCTGCGGGCGCTCGCCCGCTGGCGCTGCGAGCGCGACATCTACGCCTTTCCGATCGAAAAGAACGTGGTCGAGTGGCTGCGGCCGCCGGTGCGCCTGTCGTAGCGAGGAGACGCGATGGATCTTTTGCTGTCACACGGCTATTTCCTGTACGACGATCCCCACGAGCTGGGGGTGATGCGGCCCTACCCGCCGCTCGGCATCCTGTCGATCTCGGCCTATCTCAAGCGCGAGGGCTTCGCGGTCGAGGTCTTCGACACGACGTTCAGCTCGCAGGCTGCCTTCGCCAGCTTCGTCGCCGAGCGCCGGCCGCCGGTCGTCGGCTTCTACTGCAACATGCTGACCCGCCGCACGGTGCTGAGGCTGGCGCCGCTCTGCAAAGCCGCCGGCGCGGTCGTCGTGTTCGGCGGGCCGGACCCCGCCAACTATCTCGACGAGTACCTGGCCCACGGCGCCGACATCATCGTGATCGGCGAGGGCGAGGCGGCGCTGGCCGAGCTGCTGCCCCACCTGGCTCGCCACGGCCTCGATCAGCTCGGCGGCATCGCCGGGATCGCCTTCCGCGACGAGGCCGGCGCGACGGCCCAGACAGCCGCCCGGCCGGGGATCAAGGACCTGGATAC
This sequence comes from Herpetosiphonaceae bacterium, assembly GCA_036406115.1. Taxonomy (GTDB): domain Bacteria; phylum Chloroflexota; class Chloroflexia; order Chloroflexales; family Herpetosiphonaceae; genus DASWWB01. The sequence continues at coordinate 1,190 of DASWWB010000903.1, read as the reverse complement.
GCTGCCGTTCCCGGATCGCGCGGCGATCGATCTGCCCCAGTACATCGATGTTTGGAAAACGCACCACGGCATGGGCTCGGTCTCGCTGATCACAGCCCGCGGCTGCCCCTACACCTGCACCTGGTGCTCCCATGCGGTCTACGGCTACACCCACCGCCGCCGCTCGCCGGCCAACGTGGTTGCCGAGATCGAGCAGATCATGGAGACCTACAAGCCGGACATGCTCTGGTTCGCCGACGATGTCTTCACGATCAACCACAAATGGCTGGCCGAGTACGCCGCCGAGCTGAAGCGCCGCGGCTGGCGCATCCCGTTCGAGACGATTTCGCGCGAGGACCGGCTCAACGAGGAGGTGGTCGAGACCCTGGCCCAGATCGGCTGCTTCCGGCTCTGGGTCGGCGCCGAAAGCGGCTCGCAGCGCGTCCTCGACGCCATGCAGCGCCGCACCGACGCCGCCCGCATGCGCGAGATGATCCGCCTGCTCCAGCGCCACGGGATCGAGGCCGGCACCTTCATCATGCTCGGCTTCGACGGCGAGGAGGTCGCCGACATCGAGGAGACCGTCCGCCACCTGACCAGCGCCATCCCCGACCGGCTGCTGACCACCGTGGCCTATCCGATCAAAAACACCGCCTACTACCGCCAGGTCGCCGACCGGGTGATCCCGCTGCGGGCCTGGGCCGAGGGCTCGGACCGCGACGCCACGGTCGCCGGCCGCTACTCGCAGCGCTTCTACGGCTTCGCCACGCGCTGGATGGTCAACGAGGTGGCCTGGCAGAAGGAGCGGCGCAGCGCCCGGCCCGACTATCGCAAGCTGGCCAAATCCTTTGTCAGCGCCAAGATCGGCAGGGTCGGGATGCTTCTCACCCAGCGCGAGCGCGAGCAGGCGCTGCCGGCGGAGGCTAGCTGATGGAGGACGCGACGGCTTTCGACACCGTGGCCGAGCGCTACGACGGCGATTTCACCAGCAGGCGGCTCGGCGGCTGGCTGCGGGCGGCGGTCTGGCGGCGGCTGGGCGCAGCCTTCCGGCCCGGCGACCGGGCGCTGGAGCTGGGCTGCGGCACCGGCGAGGACGCGCTCTGGCTGGCCCGCCGGGGCGTGGCGGTGACGGCGACCGATGTCTCGCCCGGCATGCTGCGGGTGGCGGCGGCCAAAGCCCGGGCGGCCGGCCTGGCCGATCGGATCGAGTT
>DASWWB010000902.1:0-3167 GCA_036406115.1 Herpetosiphonaceae bacterium | reverse complement strand
AGCTCGGCGGCTCCAAGCCGTTCTACGACGCGCAGTTCAAGCTGATCAAGGAGTTGGGCGTCGATGGGATCGTCTACGAATACTACAAGGAGCAAGGCGCCGGCTGGCCCAAGCTCTCGCCGAACTTCTTGCAAAGCCTGCAAGAGCACCAGGTCAAGATCGGCCTGTTCTACGACCTGGAGATCCAGCAGGTCGGCGCGATCGGCCCGGTGCTGAGCGAGGAGGGCTACATCAAGCCCAGCGCCGAGTTCTCCCAATCGATGGTCGAGACCATGGCCGACTTCTACGAGCGCATCCCGCGCGAGCTGTGGCTGACCGACAGCCAGAACCGGCTGCCGATGATGATCTTCGGCTTCGGCTTCAACCTGGAGAGCAAAGACGAGCAGGCCTGGCACGGTTTCTACGAGTCGCTGCTGGCGGGGCTGGAGGCGCGGCTCGGGCTCAAGCCGGTGATCTACTGGACCGCGATCAACAAGATGCAGCAGGTCTACGCCTTCCAGAATTTCCCCGAGCAGATCCGGCCCTTCAACTTCGTGCTTGACAATCCCCAGCCCCAGCTGGCCCCCGGCGCCGTGACCTGGAACATCAACTTCGACAACCTGGGCGTGCTCAAGGCCCACAACATGCAGCGGGTCATCCGCGACGATCCGCGCTACCTGCAAGAGATGCTGTGGCTGGCCAAGCACACAGCGCCCGAGCTGGTCTTCATCTACAGCTGGAACGAATTCTACGAGGGCGCGAATATCATGCCGGACAAGACCTACGGCACGTCGCGCTACGAATTCATGCAGGCGCTGCTCAAGGATCTGCGCGCCAACCGCGGGCCCGTCCTGCCCTGCACGCTGCTGATCGTCGACGAGTACGCCGAGATCTGGCAGAGCAACGACTGGCACCTGCACATCGAGGAGCAGTTCACGCTCTACCCGCTGCGGCGGCTGGCGCCCCAGGCCGACGTGCGCCTGGTCGGCGAGGTGACGCCCGAGCTGCTGGAGCAATACGATCTGATCGTCTACCTGGCCAACAACCAGCCCGAGCAGCTCGCCGCCATCGCCGAGGTGATAGATCGCAAGCGGGTGGTGGTGATCGGGCCGCGGCTGGGCTTCATGGAGACGCTGCGCGGCCGCTTCGCCACCCAGGCCGCGCACCTGGACCGCAACCGCAACGTGGAGCTGCGCGGCCCGGCGGGCGAGGACCTGGGCGAGATTTTCATCCACGACGACGCCTTCAATCTCACGCCGGCGACCGGCGTCATCACCGCCGCGTCGATCATCGACGGCGGGGTGGCGACGCCGCTGCTGCTCAAGCAGGGCGACGACTGGTGGATGAACGCCTACGCCCCCGACGACCGCCTGCTGGCGCCGATCTTCGCCGATGTGTACGGGCGGCCGCTGGAGGAAAGCATTATGTACGGCGAGGGCCGGCGCTCGCAGCGGCTGGAGGTCGCCCCTGACGGCGCCGTGACCCAAAACACGTTCAGCGCGCCGGCCGCCTACCAGCACCTGCCGCTGCCGGCGCCCTGGAGCCCGCCGCCGCCGCCCGAGGCGCCGACGCGCTGAATCAACCCTGCCCCAAGGAGCAGCGACCCTATGACAATCATTGAGTTCGAAAACGTTTCCAAACATTTCATCGTCAAGCGCGACCGCCGCAACTCGTTCCACGAGCGGATGATCGGCATGTTCCGCCCGCGCGCCCTGCCCGACGAGGAGTTCTGGGCCCTGCGCGACGTGAGCTTCCGCATCAGCGCCGGCGAGACCGTCGGCCTGATCGGCCACAACGGCTCCGGCAAATCGACCACCCTCAAGCTGATCACCAGGATCCTCGACCCCAGCGCCGGCAGCGTCGCCGTCGACGGGCGGATCTCGGCGCTGCTGGAGCTGGGGTCGGGCTTCCACCACGACCTGACCGGCCGCGAGAACATCTATCTCAACGGCTCGCTGCTGGGCATCAGCCGCCCCGACATGCAAACCAAGATCCGCGACATCATCGCCTTCTCGGAGCTTGAAGAATTCATCGACATGCCGATCAAGCACTACTCGTCGGGCATGTACATGCGGCTGGGCTTCGCGGTGGCGATCAGCGTCGATCCCGACATCCTGATCACCGACGAGGTGCTGGCGGTGGGCGACGAGGCCTTCCAGCGCAAGTGCATGGATCGGATCTACGCCCTGAAAAAGCGCGGCAAGACCATCCTCTTTGTCTCGCACGCGCTGGGCCAGGTCCGCGATCTGTGCGACCGGGCGCTCTGGTTCGATCATGGCAAACTGCTGATCGACAGCGAGCCCAACGCCGCGATCGACGCCTATCTGGGCGAGACCAACCAGCGCGACGCCGAGCGGCTGCGGGCCGAGGCCAGCGCCGAGCAGGCGGAGGCGGATGAGCCGGCGGGCGCCGAGGAGCTGGTCGCGGAGCCCGAGGCCAACCCGCACCGCTGGGGCAACTACGAGGCCGAGATCGTCAAGGTGGAGCTGCTGGGCGGCGAGGGCGAGCCCGTCCGCACCGCCACCACCGGCGCCAGCCTGACGGTCCGCATGCATTATGTCGCCCACGAGCGGATCGACGACCCGGTTTTCGGCCTGGCGATCCACCATCGCAACGGCCTGCACATCAACGGCCCCAACTCGCGCTGGGGCGGCCTGCCGATCCCGGCGATCGAGGGCGAGGGCTACGTGGACTACACCATCCCCGAGCTGCCGCTGCTGGAGGGCGACTACGAGATCACGGCCGCGATCTACGACCACACGATGGTGCGGCCGTTCGACCACCACGACCGCATGTACCCGCTGAAGGTCTACGCGCCCAGCATCGCCGAGCGCTTCGGCGCGATCTACATCCCGTCGCAGTGGTCGTGGCAGCCGCGGCGGACCAAGTGAGCGCGCTGCCGGGAGCGAGCCCATGCTGCTAGTGATGATGGGATTGGCCTGGCTGACAGGCCACGGGCTGATCGCGCTGCTGCGGCCGGCCGGGGCGGATTGGCGCGGCGGCGAGCTGTTCCAAGGCCTGCTGCTGGGCCTGGGCCTGGCGAGCTGGCTGGGCCAGGCGCTGGCGGATCTCGGCTGGTTCTCCTGGTGGCGGATGGCCGGCGGCCTGCTGGCGGCGGCGATTGTCCTGCTGGCGCTGGCAGGCAAGCGGGCGCTGCCCGGCGGCTGGCGCCCGCCCTGGCGCGAGGC
>DASWWB010000901.1:0-4655 GCA_036406115.1 Herpetosiphonaceae bacterium | reverse complement strand
GGCCGCCAGCCAATCGCCGGGCGGGCCGCCGAGCAGCGCGGCCAAAACAGCCGGCGGGCAGCGCTCGCCCAGCGCCAGGGCCGCCACCAGCGCCTGGCGCGGCGGGTCAAGGCCGTCCAGCAGCGCCGCGACCGAATCGATGGAAAGCATGGAACCCGCAGCTGCGTCACTCATATGACGCATTATAGCTTGGTGGAGGAAGGTATGCGATCACGGCTCTTGCTGCTGGCGCCGCTGCTGGCGCTGGGATGGACGATAGCCGGCGCCGGGAGTCCGCTCGGAGCCGCTCCGGCGCGCCAGGCGGCCCCGGATCCGGTGAAATATATCGACGTGACCGTCTCGCTGGAGTGGCAGCCCGGCGCCGCCGACAAGCTCCCCGACGATCTGGCGCTGGCAGGCTGCGCCCCCGGCGCGGCGACCGAGGATCGCTACCTCGACGATCTGAAAAACGCCATGCGGGCCTTCTCCAAATATCTCTACCAGGCCACCGAGGGCCAGGCGGCCCTGCGCGAGGTCAAAGTCCATCCCGGCGGCGTCAACTGGGACAGCGCCGACATCCGAATCCTGGCCGGGGCGAGCGCCCAGCCCCTGGCCTTTGTCGGCGGGGCGGTTGACGCGCCGACGCCGTTCAGCCCGCGGCCCGGGCTGAGTTTCATGGCCTATCCGCGCGGCATCATCCTCGGCCGGCTGTGGAACGGCGCCACCGCCCGCTGCGGCGCATGGTCGGCGCCTGCCGGCTGGCGCACGCTCGGCCACGAGTGGGCGCACCACGAATTTTATCTGTGGGACGAGTATTTCAACTACTTCACCCAAGCCGAGCAGTTTTGCTCCAGCACCGGCATGAGCCCGCCGGCCCGGGTCGGCGGCGCGGCGCCCAGCCCGCTGGCCGATTCGCTGATGGCCTACCAGTACGGGGCCGGCAAATTCTGGCTCAAGCCCTCGCCCATGCCGCCGGGCTGCGCCGAAACGCCGCAGCAGGTGCTCAACCAGGGCTCCGACTGGCAGACCATCGCCCGCTTCCACCCCGCGCTGACGCCCCCGGCGGCTAGCACGCCGGGGCCGGATTTCGAGGCCAGCGCCGCCGCAACCGCCTTCCGCTTCGAGGTCGTCGCGCCGGCGGCGCCCGCCGACGCCTCGGCGCCGCTGCGCCTGGAGGTTCCCGCCGCCAGCAGCCTGACCGCCAACGGCTATGTGATTCTCGACGGGCCAAGCGGGCCGCAGCGAATCATCGGCCAGGGCGAGCTGCTGCCGGGCGAGACCAGGGCCTTTTGGGGCGCGGCGGGCGGCAGGGCGGCGCTGGATCTGCACAACTGGCGCACCGGCGAGCGCCGGGCCTATCCCGCCGGCTACGCCGCCCCGCCGCCGCTCGACCCGGCCAAGCTCAACCTCGCGGCGCCCGCCGCCACCACCTGGCGCCCGGCCTTCGCCCTCACGCCCATCCTCTCCAGCAACCAGATCCCGGGCGCGACCGAGGTCGCCGGGCTGAAGGTGGCTGTCAGCGAATGCACCCGCAGCGCCCAGCAGATCATCGAGCTAGGCTACTGCCCGGCGGGCGGCCCGTGCAGCGCCCTGGAGAGCGTGCCAATCGGCCCCGGCGACCGCTTCGAGCACACCTTCAGCTTCCCGGTCGACGGCCAGGTCGCTCCGCCTGCCGACAGCGGCTATCTCTACGCCCGCAACGCCGCGACCGGCGAGGAAGCCGTCGCCTGGTACCAGTTCGGCGGCGGCGTCGGCCCGGCCCACACCATCGGCCACACGCCGCTGCTGGACGGCGCCGTCACCGTCAGCCTGCCCCACGGCAGCAGCCTACCGCCGACCGCCGACACCCAGGTCATCTACAGCAACGCCCAGCTTTGCCCGCTCGTGCCGCCCTTCCTGGAGCCGCCGGCGCTGGGCATCGCCAGCGGCCCGATCGCCATCCAGGTCGTGCGCTCGGATCGGGCCGGCGCCGGCTGGGGGACAAACGATCCGCCGCTCAACATCCGCCTCAGCTACGACGAAGATCTGGTCAACCGCCAGGGCATCGCCGAGGAGCAGCTGGTGGTGCTGCGCCTGAACGGCGGCAAATGGGCGCCGGTCAGCGAGATCGGCCGCAGCAAGGCGCTGGACTGGATCGCGATCGCGCCGCAGCCGTTCGCCGGCGAGGGGCAGATTTTCGCCTTCGGCTACGTCGCCCAAAAGACCGCCCTGCCGCTGCTCGGCCGCTAGCCGCCGCGCCGCCTGCGAAAATCCCGGGCGCCGGCCCCGCTCCCCGCCGGCGCCCGAAGATCAGGGATTCCCCGATAGCCAATCAAACAGACGGCTGCTATCCTCGGTCGTACGTCCGACCGTCGTTCACACTTCATCAGGAGGACACCTCAATGCAGACCCAGCCCTTCGGCAGCCAGGACACGACGTTCTTCCAGCACTTCACGGCCAAAGCGGGGGACAAAATCCGGATCTCGTGGGGAAACGGCACGCCTGATTTCAAAACCATCATGACCAAAGCCAATTTCGAGGCCGGCGCGATGGGCGGCCCCGGCCCGCAGGCGTCTGACGAATCGTCGGCGGAGTGGCAGGTGGCCAGCGACGGCGACTGGGTGGCGATCCTGATCGTCCCCAACACCGACGGCGACTTCACCGCGAGCGCCACCAAGGGCGAGGGCGCGCCGGTCAAGGTCTATCCGCAGGGCGAGCTGAGCTACGGGGACTTCGACGCCGCGACCGGCGACCGCCTGGTGCAGGAGGTGCTGCGGCTGGCTAACGAGCGCCGCATGAACCCCGCCAGCCGCGAGGCCGCCGCCGAGGGCATGGGCGACGATCCCGGCGCCGCCGGCGCGCCGCTGATCCTGGACGCGGCCCTTTCCCGCGCCGCCCAGAGCCACTGCATGAACATGGGCCGCGATGATTTCGCCAGCCACGACGGCAAGGACGGCTCGTCCTTCACCACCCGCATCGGCGTCGCCGGCTTCCGCGCCAAGCAGAGCGGCGAGATTCTCTGCTACGGCCACGGCACGCCGGAGGCCGCGATCAAAGCCTGGATGGGCAGCACCCACGGCCACCGCGGCAACCTGCTCAAGCCGCTCTGGAGCCACGTCGGCATCGGCGTCTACTACACAAAGGATGATAGCGGCGAGGCCCCGTACCGCTACTACTGGGCGATGGTCTTCGCGGTGCCGCAGTAAGCGCCGCGCCGCCCGCCAGCCAATCAGCCCGACGGCGCCGATCCCTGCTTGGGATCGGCGCCGTCGGCGTTTGCCGGCAGCTGATCGGGCGCGCGACCGGGGCGCCGCCCGCCGGCTGCGGCTAGCATCCGCTGCGACATCCGCTTAGCAGCCAGGAGCGCCCCGATGGAACCCTCGCCCCTTTTCACCACCGACCGTCTCGCCGTCCGCGAATTCACCGCCGCCGACCTCGACGATTTCGCCCGCCTGTGCGCCGATCCGGTCGCGATGCGCTGGATGGGCGACGGCCAGCCGCTCAGCCGCGCGTCGGTCGAGCAGTGGATCGGCGTCTGCCGCGAGCGCTACGCCAGCCGCGGCTACGGCACCTCGGCCGTCTTCGAGCGCGAGAGCGGCGGCTTCGCCGGGTTCTGCGGCGTGGTGCGGGCCGCCGGCAACGATTTCGATGAGATCATCTACGCCTTCGAGCAGCGCTGCTGGGGCCGGGGCTACGCCGCAGAAGCCGGCAGGGCGATGCTGGAGTATGTCTTCGCCCGCTCGGGCCTCGATCGCATCTACGCCACCATCCACCCCGACAACCGGGCATCGATCGCCGTCGCCGGCAAGCTCGGCATGCGCTTCGAACGCCAGGAGATCGAGGACGACGGCGTGCCGGTCGGCTTTTACGTGATCGAGCGGCCGGCGCCGGCCAAGCGCTGATCGGCGCCGGAGCCGGCGCGCCGGGCGTATTGCTTGTCGGCCGCGACTGGGCTATGATGTAGGCGCCGCCTCACCAGCGTCAGCCGCTCGCGCCAGCAGGAACGACCCGACCAGCGTTGCCAAAGGACATGCCATGAATGTCTTCAGCCCGGCCGTCGGCCTCATGAACCGCCTCAAGTATTTGCAGAAGTTCGCGCTGATCACGCTGCTGTTCGCCTGCCCGCTGGCGCTGGTCATCTATCTTTTTTTCAGCGAAGTCAACGCCAAAATCGCCTTCGCCGAGCGCGAGAGCCAGGGCATCGCCTACCTTCGCCCGCTGCGCCAGCTGCTCCAGCACGCCCTGGAGCAGCGGATCATCGCCCACGACTCCTACGCGATGCAGCTCGACGCGATGGTCGTCGACCGCTTCACGGCCCAGGTCGAGAGCGATCTCCAGCTGCTGGCGCCGGTCGCCGGCCGTTTGGGCGCCGAGTTCAGGACCGCTCAGCGCTACGAGGCGCTGCTGGCAAGCTGGGCCGCCATCCGCCAGCCCGATCCCGGCCGCACCCAGGCCGCCAGCGACCAGCTCCACACCCAGTTCATCGCCGATATCCGCGCCCTGATCGCCCTGGTCGGCGACAATTCCAATCTGATCCTCGACCCCGATCTCGACAGCTACTATCTGATGGACACGATTCTGCTCAAGCTGCCCGCCGGCCAGGACCTGCTCTCCCAGGCGATGTTCAAGGGCGAGGGGCTGTTGGACCGCCGCGCCGTCACCACCGACGAGCGGATCGAGATGATTGTCCTCGGCGG
>DASWWB010000900.1:0-6070 GCA_036406115.1 Herpetosiphonaceae bacterium | reverse complement strand
CGGCTGCCGAGCGCTAGCCCTGCGACGGCGGGCGGCGCCAATCGCGTATTGTGGTTGGCGCCGCCCGGATTGTGGCTGGCGGCGCCGCGGCGGCTCGGCGCCTCGCGCTCCGTTTCGCCGCCAGAGGTTTGTGTTGCAATGCGGAGGCCAATCCAATGAGCTTGATGATGACTCTGGCCGCCCGGCGCGCCGCGCGCCTGTGCGGGGCCGCGCTGCTCGGCGTCGCGCTGGCGGGCTGCGGCGCGAATGTCCCGTCGGCGGTGCAGCAGAGCTACGATCGAATCTACCCCGGCCTGGCGGCCAAGTGGGAGCGGCAGCCCTACGGCTACGAGGCGGTGATCACGGTCAACGAGTTCGAGTATGAGGCGGAGTTCGCCGCTGACGGAACCTGGCTGGAGACCGAGTACGAGCTGGCCGCCCCGGCCTTTCCGCCGGCGGTGATCGAGGCGATCGGGCGCGAGTACGACGCCGACGATATCTCGAAATACGAGGTCGAGATCACGCCGGAGGGCGCGTTTTACGAAATTGAGGTCGAGCGGGGCGGCAGGCAGATCGAGCGCTACTACGATGCGCAGGGCGAGCCGGCGGACAACAGCAACGAAGATTCCTGATCTTGCCCGCTGAATCGCAACGCGGCGCCTGGCTCCCAGGCGCCGCGCTGCGATTCAATCAGCCTACTTGCCGGGGGTGGGCGTCGGCGCCACCGGAGTGGCGGGCGCCGGGGGCGGCGTGCCGTCGCCCTTGAGCACCTTGAGCGCCCAGAACAGCTGCGAGTCGCCGCAGGCGGTCTGGCCCTCGGCCGGGCGCTGGTTGAGGATGCACTCGACCGGGAACTGGCTGGCGTCGTCCGAGAAGGGCACCACGTAGTCGGGCTCGATGCCGACCTTGTGGATGGCGCGCTTCTTGGGCGTCAGCCAGTGGGCGATCGTGATCCGGGCCTCGGCGTTGTCGCTGAGCTTGTGCAGGCTCTGGACCGAGCCCTTGCCGAAGGTCTTCTCGCCCAGCAGCTTGGCGCGGCCCTGGTCCTGGAAGGCGCCGGAGACAATCTCCGAGGCGCTGGCCGAGCCGCCGTTGACCAGCACCAGCACCGGAATATCGTACAGCTCCTCGGCGTTGCCGTCGCGCAGGACCGTGTACTCCTTCTGGGTGCCGTCGCTGGACTCCTGGAGGTGGGTCACGCCCTCCTCGACGAAGCGGCCGAGGATGTTGCGGGCGGTGTCGACGTAGCCGCCGGGATTGTTGCGCAGATCAAAGATAATCGCCTTGGGGTTGCTGGGCTTGAGCTTGGCGATCGCCTTGTCAAGCTCGTCCTGGCTGTTGGCCTTGAACTCGCTGAGCTGGATGTAGCCTACGTCGCCGATCATCGACGAGCGCACGCTGATCAGCGGGATGGCGTCGCGGATAATCTCTTTGTCGAACTTCTCGCTGCTGGACGGGCGCAGCAGGCTCAGCACCACCTTGGTGCCCTTGGTGCCGCGGATCAGCTTGACCGCCGCCTGAATGGCCTCGTCGCGGCTCAGGCCGTCGGTGACCTCGGTCATCAGCTTGCCGTCGACCGCCAGAATCACGTCGCCGGGGCGCAGCTCGGCGCGCTCGGCGGGCGAGCCTTCGATCGGCGAGACAATCAGGACCTGGCCGTCCTTGAACTCGACATAGGCGCCGATGCCCTCGAAGGCGCCCTGCATGTCCTCGCGGGAGCGCTCGGCGGCCTCGGGCTCCTGGAAGCCGGTGAAATCATCGCCGAGGGACTGGAGCATGCCGCGGATGGCGCCGTAGACCATCTTTTGCTGATTGATCGGCTCGGTGTGGTAAAACTCCTTCCCGACCAGATCCCAGACCTCCCAGAAGACCTTGAACTGCTCGTCAAGGTCGCCCTGGCTGGCGGAGCCGACGGGCCGGCCGGCGGCGAGATTGGCGCTGTCAAGCGACGAACTGACCGCCACCGTGTCCGGATTGCGGCGCTGGTACTCGCGCCCGAGGAAGAAGCCGCCGCCCAGCGACGCGCCGATCACCAGGATCAGCGCGCCGACCCAACCCAGCAGTGTGCCCAGCGAGCGCCGGGGCGGTTGTTCCTGATTGTACATAGCCATGTCTCTGCGCCTCAGTAGATTGAAATCATTCCTTCCATCATATCACCGAAACGACCGCCGCTCAGCCGCCGCGCTCCCATTCGCCCATGGCGAACATCGCTGCGGCGAGGGCTGCGACCGGGGCGGTTTCGGCGCGCAGGATGCGCGGGCCGAGCGTCGCCAGGGCCAGGCCGGCGGCTGACGCGGCCGCCAATTCCCCGTCGCTCCAGCCGCCCTCGGGGCCGCTCCAGATCGCGCAGCCGCCGCCGTCCGGGTCCAGCGCCGCCTTGAACGAGACCGCGCTGGAGTGTTCGGCGAGCAGGATTCCTGCCGGGGCGGCCGCCAGCGCCGCCGCGAAGCGCAGCGGGGCGCGCAGCTCGGGCAGCCGGCCGCGGCCGGATTGCTCGGCAGCCTCGCGGATGATCCTGCCCCAGCGCTCGGCCTTGGCCTCGCCGGCCTGCGAGCGCTCGCAGAGCAGCGGGACGAAGGCGCTGGCGCCCAGCTCGGTGCCTTTTTGCAGCACCCACTCGAAGCGCTCGCCGCGAGTCAGCGCCACATAGAGCTCAACCCGTGCCGCCGGCTCGCCGCGCGACGGGGCGCTGGCCAGGATCCGGCAGCTGGCGGCGTTTTTTCCCAGCTCCAGCAGCTCGACGGTGTGTTCCAGCCCCGAGCCGTCGAGCAGCGCCACCTGACTGCCGGGGCGCAGCCGCAGCACGCTCGACCACTGGCGCAGCAGGTCGCGGTCCTCGATCAGGGCGCTGCCGTCGCCGATCGCCTCCGGCGCCACGAAAAAGCGGTAGGTGTTTTTCATGCCGGCCGGCGGTGGAGCAGCGCCACCCAGTCGCCCTCGACGGCCCGGCGGACTTGCTCCAGGCCGGCGGCGGCGAAGGCGGTCTCGACGTCGGCCTCGCGGTCGTTGATGATCCCCGAGGTGAGCAGCAGCCCGCCCGGCTTGAGCGCTTTGACATAATCCGCGCCCAGCACCACATGGACGTTGGCCAGGATGTTGGCCAGGATGAGATCGAACTCGGCCTCGGGCTCGTAGCTCTTGGGATCGCCGGTGGCCGATCCCTCCCAGCCCAGCCAGTGCTCGAGCGGCGCCGCGCCCAGGCTGCCCTCGGCGGTGGCGATGACCGCGCCGGCCTCGTTGCGCTCGGCGTTCTCGCGCGTGGCGCCGACGGCGATCGGGTCGGTGTCGAGCGCCAGGATGCGGGCGGCGCCGAGCTTGGCGGCGCCCACTGCCAGGATGCCCGAGCCGCAGCCCAGGTCCAGCGCCGTGGCGCCGGCGACCGGCACGCCCTCCAGCAGCTCCAGGCACAGCTGGGTGGTGGGATGCAGGCCGGTGCCGAAGGCCATGCCGGGGTCGAGCTTCAGCACCACGTCGCCGGGCTGGACCTCGTATTCCTGCCAAGACGGCACGATCACGAAGCGATCGCCGATCCGGCGGGTCGTGTAGTGCTCCTTCCAGGCGTTGGCCCAATCCTCCTCGGCGATCTGGCGGACCAGCAGCTCGCCGACCGGCCGCATCATGCCGAGGACCCAGAGCCCGCGCTCGATCTCCTTGACCGACGCGGCGGACTGCTCGTCGGCGCGCAGGTAGGTGCTGACCGTCGCCGGCCGGCTGGTGTCAATCGTATATTCCGGCCCGTCGGGCGAGGAGACGTAGGCCTCCTGCACCGCCACGCCGCCGTTGTAGCCGTAGCGGGCGAACAGCTCCGAGACCGACTCCACCGCCTCGTAATCGACCGTTACCCGTAGTTCAAGCCATTCCACAATCAGCCTCGCTCCTGCGCTTGCCATTCCTGGTAGATTCCGCCCATCTGCTCGATGTGGCTGTAGACATGATTGACGACCGCCGCCAGCAAGTTGTCCAGCGTCAGCGTGCCGGTCTCCGAGTGCTCGACAGTCTGCTCCCAGACGCCCTCGGGCAGCGCCTTGAGCAGCTTGTGGGTGGTGATCCGCAGCCAGCGGAACAGCTCCAGCGCGTCCGAGAAGCTCTGCTCGTGGTAGCCGAGGCCGGCGGTCCAGCGGTCCTCGTCCCAGGCCAGGACCGTCGAGCCCGGCTCGGCGACGAGGCGGCGGAAGCGCGCGTAGGCGTTGGCCTCGGCGTCCGCCAGGTGGCAGATGATCTCATGGATGCTCCAGCCGCCGGGCGCCTGCCACTTCCACATCTCCGGCGGGAACTGCTTGAGCGCTTCGGTTAGCTCGACATAAGCGCCGCCGTAGGTTTCGATCCGCTCGGCCCGTTCCTGATAATCCATCGGGGACCTCCTGCTAGGCCAGGCGCCAGGTCGTGCCCTTGGCGCCGTCTTCAAGGGTCACGCCGAGCGCGGCCAGCTTATCGCGGACCTGATCGGCCAGGGCGAACTGCTTGGCTTTGCGCAGCTCGGCGCGCAGCTCGATCAGCAGCTCGATGAACGGCGCGGCGTCGGTTTGGGGCGCGGCGTCTTCCTCCAGGCGCAGGCCGAGCACGCCGGCCAGCTCGCGCAGGGCGGCCTGGCCGGCCTCGAAGGGCGCGCCGCTCAGGCCGGCGTCGCGGGCGGTGTTGACAGCCTTTTGCAGCTCGGCCAGGGCCGCCAGGGCGCCGGCGGTGTTGAAATCGTTGTCCATGGCTTTGGCGAAGTCGGCGCGGGCGGCGGCTTCGGCGGCGGCGAGGGCCTTGGCGGCCGGACCGTCGGTCAGCGCGCCGCTGGCGGGGCGCAGGGCCGAGCGCAGCCGCTCCAACCGGCGGGTCGCGTCGGCCACCACCTCGTCGGTGTAGTTGAGCGGGGCGCGATAGGGCGAGGCCAGCACCATCAGCCGCAGCACGTCGGCCGGATGATCGGCCAGAAAATCGTCGATGTTGATCAGATTGCCCAGCGACTTGCTGATTTTCTCGCCGTCCAGCTGGACCATCCCGTTGTGCATCCAGATCGTCGAGAAGGTCTTGCCGGTCAGCGACTCGGTCTGGGCGATCTCATTTTCATGGTGGGGGAAGATGAGATCGTTGCCGCCGCCGTGGATGTCGATCTGCTCGCCCAGCTCGTGGAGGTTCATCGCCGAGCACTCGATGTGCCAGCCGGGGCGGCCGGGTCCCCACGGGCTCTCCCACGACGGCTCGCCGGGCTTGGCGGCCTTCCAGAGCGCGAAATCGAGCGGATCCTCTTTGTGCTCGCCGGGGGCGATGCGGGCGCCGGAGCGCATGTCATCGACCTGGCGCCGGGACAGCTTGCCGTAGTCCTCGTCGGCGCGGACCCGGAAATAGACATCGCCCTCGGTTTGCTCGGCGTGATAGGCGGCGCCTTTGTCGATCAAGGCCTGGATGAACTCGATGATCTGGGGCATCGTCGTCGAGACGCGGGGCAGGGCGGTGGCCGGCAGCACATTGAGCGCCGCCAGCTGGGCGATAAAGGCGTTGGCGTAGGAGTCGGCCAGCTCGAAGGGATCGCGGCCCTGCTCGTTGGCGCGCTTGATGATCTTGTCGTCCACGTCGGTGAAATTCATGACGTGGCGCACCTCGTAGCCGCGGAAGGCCAGGTAGCGGCGCACGATATCGAAAACCAGGGCGGACATCGCGTGGCCGATGTGAGCGTCGGAATACACGGTCGGGCCGCAGACATACATCGAGACCTGGCCCTCGCGCAGCGGGCTGAGCGGTTCGAGCTTGCGGGTGAGCGTGTTATAAATCGAGATCGTCATTGTTGTCATTCCTCTCTAAATGCCCCAGCCGGGCGACCATTTTTGCTCATCGTCGTCGAGGCAGGCGAAGGGATCGTCGCCCTCGCCGCCGTTGGCGGAGACAGCGGCGAACAGCGCGGCGTGCTGCATGGCGTGCATGCCGGCGGCGTTCTCCAGCTCCTGGATGCGGCCTTCGAGCCGCTCGACAGTCGCGTGGAGCGAGCGCAGCATCGCGCCCTCGGGGTCGGGCAGCTGCTCGACGCGGCGGGTGGTGCCGGTCTCGGGGTCGCGGGTCATGACCACGCGGGCCGGCACGCCGATCGCGGTGGCGTGGGGCGGCACAT
>DASWWB010000899.1:0-3851 GCA_036406115.1 Herpetosiphonaceae bacterium | reverse complement strand
ATGGCCAGCACATCGCAGGCGGCGTAGGCGGCGGGATAGTCGCCGGCGGCGATGTAGTCGACGACCGAGACGCCCTCGGCCGCCAGCAGGCGCGCGCGGTAGGGATTGTGGGCCGGCACGCCGACGAACAGCAGGCGGGTGGCGGGCGTGGCAGCGCGGACCGCCGCGAAGGCCGCCAGCAGCTCGTCGATGCCCTTGTGCGGGTGGGGCGTGCCCAGGAAGCCGATGACTGGCGCGGCGGCGGGCAGGCCGTGGGCGGCGCGGAACCCGGCGCCCTCGCTCAGCGCGGGGTCGAACTGCGCGGCGTCGGCGCTCGTGTAGACAATCTCGCCGCCGAAATGGGCCTTGAGCGCGCCCGAGTTGACCAGCAGCGCCGCCGGGGCGGTGCGGGCCAGCCGCTCAAGCTCCAGCGCCTCGCCGATCCGCCGCGCCATCGGCCCGCCCCACAGCCACTGCCGCCAGCGCGGCCAGCGCGACGCGCCCTCCAGATACAAGCCCAGCTCCCAGTCGTCCAAATCGAGCACCAGCGGCAGGCGGCGCGGGGCGGCGGCGGCCAGCGCTGAGCGGAAATGGGAGCGGTTCTTGAAGCAGTGGACCACGTCGGCGCCGCTGAAGGCCGCCTGGAGCTGGCGCACGGCGGCGGGGCCGGTCGCCGGGCCGCTCAGCCGCACCACCGGGCAGGGCGCGTCGCGCAGCAGCGGGAACAGCTCGCCGGTCTCGTCCCAGCCGATCAGCGTGGGCTCGACCAGCGCCGAGCCGGCGAAGGCCTGGAGAAACGGATAGACCCGCCCGATGTTGTTGTGATTGAGCGTGTGGGCGACCATCGCGATGCGCAGCGGCCGGCTCATCGCGGCACCGGCCGGGCGACGAACAGATACTGGTAGGTGAACAAATCGCGCAGCCAGGGCAGCGGCTGCATGATCCTGGCGAAGCGGTGAAGCCGCGAGCTCGGATCATCCCACCAGCGCATGTTGCGGCGCAGGCCGACCACCTCGTAGCCGGCGCCCGCAATGAGCGCCTCGGCCGAGCGGCGGGTCCAGAAGCGCAGGTGGGTGCGGTCCATCACGCCGCGCGCCCGGTACTCCCAGCGCCCGCGCAGCAAATCGACGAGGACGCCGGCGAACTGGACATTCGGCAGGCTGACGAGGAGCGTGCCGCCGGGGGCGATCAGCTCGCGGTGGCGGGCCAGCACCGCCCAGGGATCGACCAAATGCTCCAGCACGTCGGCGTAGATCAGGCAGTCGAAGCTGGCGGGCGGGTCGGGCAGCTCGACCGCCGCCACATCGCCCGGGTGGACGGCGTCGAGCAGCGTGGCGGCATGGGCGGCCTGCTCGCGCACATACTCGATGCCGACAACCCGCGCCTGCTGGCGGCGCTTGATGCTGGCGCCCAGCGCGCCGGCGCCGCAGCCGACATCCAGCACATTGCGCGCGGACAGCGGCACCTGGCGGAGCACGTCGGCGCGGGCATTGGCGTAGTAGGAGACCGGATCAGGCGCCAGGGCGGTCATCGCTCGTAGAACCCGCGCACCGCCGCGATCACCTCGTCGATCTGGGCCTCGCTCAGCTCGGGGTAGATCGGCAGCGACACGACCTCGTGGCCGGCGGCCTCGCTGTGGGGCAGGCTGCCCTCGCCGTAGCCGAGATCGGCGTAGATCGCCTGGCGGTGCAGCGGGTAGGGATAGTAGAGCATCGAGCCGACGCCGCGCGCCGCAAGGTGCTCGACCAGCGCGTCGCGCTGCGGGGCGCGCAGGGTGTACTGATGGTAGACGTGGTTGGCCTGCGGCGCGACATGCGGCGTCTCGACCGGCAGATCGGCGAAGCCGGCGTCGTAGCGCGCGGCGACCCGCTGGCGGGCGGCGGTCCACTCGGCCAGCCGCGCCAGCTTGACGGTCAGCACCGCCGCTTGCAGCTCGTCGAGCCGGCTGTTGTAGCCGACCATATGGACATTGTATTTGTCCTTGCCGCCGTGGCGCCGCAGCAGCTCGACCTGCTCGTAGAGCGCGTCGTCGTCGGTCACGACCATGCCCGCGTCACCCGCCGCGCCCAGATTTTTGGTCGGGTAGAAGCTGATGCAGCCGGCGGCGCCCCAGGTGCCGGCCGGCTTGCCGGCCCACGTGGCCCCGATCGCCTGGGCCATGTCTTCCAGCACCCACAGGTTGTGGCGGCGGGCCACATCGAGGATGGCCGGCATGTCGCAGCTCTGGCCATAAAGATGGACCGGCACGATGCCGACGGTCCGCTCGGTGATCGCCGCCTCCAGCAGCTCGGGATCGAGGTTGAAGGTCCGCGGGTCGATGTCGACGAACACCGGCGTCGCGCCGGCCCGTGAGATTGTGTTGGCGGAGGCCACGAAGGTGAAGGGCGTGGTGATGACCTCGTCGCCGGGCTTGACGCCCAGCGCGTGGAGGCAGAGCCGCAGCGCGTCGGTGCCCGAGGCCACGCCGACGCCGTGCGCGGTCCCGGTGTAGGCGGCCACGCCGGCCTCCAGCCGCTTGCCGTACGGCCCCAGGATATACACCGTCGAGGACAGCACGTCCGCCACCGCCGCGTCAAGCTCGGCCTTGATGGTGGCGTACTGGGCTTTGAGATCAAGGATTGGAATCACGATGGCTCCTTTGCCAGGGATCAGGGGTCAGGGGTCAGGGGTCAGGTCCGGCTTCGGGGCATGGATGGATTTAATGCCATGCCAGCTTTCCCGTCGTTCGGTCTGATCCCTGATCCCTGACCCCTAAGACAATCAGTCACGCCGCCCCATCAACTATGCTCATGCTGGTGCAGCCCGCGCTGGGCGTCGCTGAGCAGGCGCTCGACGCGGGCCACGACCATGTCGATCGCGATCGCGTTGAGGCCGCCGCGCGGGATGATCACATCGGCGTAGCGCTTGGTCGGCTCGACGAACTCCAGGTGCATCGGCCTGACCGTGTTCATATATTGCTCGATCACGGACTCGATCGAGCGGCCGCGCTCGCGCAGGTCGCGCCGCAGCCGGCGGATGAAGCGCATGTCGGCGTCGGCGTCGACGTAGATTTTAACATCCATCCGGTCGCGCAGCGCGCGCTCGGAGAAAATCAGGATGCCCTCGACCAGCACGACCGGCTGCGGATGGACGTGCATCGCGTCGGCCTGGCGGTTGTGGCGGGTGAAATCATAGATCGGCACGTCGACAGTCTCGCCGGCGCAGAGCATGTCGAGGTGGCGCGCCAGCAGCTCGCTGTCCAGCGACGAGGGATGGTCGAAGTTGACCTGGGCGCGCTCCTCGATCGACAGATCGCTCAGGTCGTGGTAGTACGAGTCGTGCTGTAGAAAGGCGATCCTGCTCGGGCCGACGCGCTCCAGAATGGCCTGCGACACTGTGGTCTTGCCCGAGCCGGTGCCGCCCGCCACGCCAATGATAATCGGCCGCTGTCCTGTTGTCACCCCTGACCTCCTGCTTGCACTGAACGCCCACGGGGCTCGCGCAGCGCCGTGGGCCGCCCCAGTGTACCATGATTCGCGCAGCCGGCGGCAGCGGCCCAGAGGGCACCCGCGGCCCGAACCTGACGCCGGCCTCAGCCTGAAATGAGCGCCATGTGAGCCGGCGTCGATGGCGCGGCCAGCCCGGCGGCGCTATCCTATCCGCCATCGGCACCCGAGCTTTTCAACCATGGAGGACCTATGCGACGATTTGCGCGATGGACGCTCGCCCTGGCGCTGCTGGCTCTGCTGGCGCCGGGCGGGCGGGCGGCGGCCCAGGACGGGCCGGGACGGCAGCTGCTGGCCACCGATATCGCCGCCGAGGTGGCGCCGGTCACTGACGGCGCGACGGTGGCCTGGGCGGTCCGGGCGGGCGACGGCCGCTTCGATCTGCGC
>DASWWB010000898.1:0-6625 GCA_036406115.1 Herpetosiphonaceae bacterium | reverse complement strand
CTCCAGCAGGAAATTCTCCCGCCGCCGCCGACACATCCCCCGGCGGCCGGAAGGAGTATATTCGGTGGGCGCACATCGCGCCAGCGCTGCGGCGCCGCCTGTGATGAAATGAGGACACTATGCCAGCGATGCGGCTTGGATTCGCGGTCAAGGTGCTGGGCCGCCCCGATCTCCCGTCCAACGACGCACGACGCCACCAAAACAATCCGCATCTGCGGGTGAGCATCGGCTATCTGCGGGCGATTTTCGGCTATCTGCGCGAGATCGGCGTCACGATGTACCGGATGAGCTCCGATATCGCCCCCTACTGCACCCATCCCGACATGCCGCGCTTCCACGGCCAGATCGCCGAATGCGCCGACGATCTGGCCCAGCTCGGCGCCGAGGCCCGCGAGCAGGGCCTGCGGCTGTCGCTGCACCCGTCGCAGTACATCGTCATCAACAGTCCCGACGAGGCGCTGGTCGCCAAAAGCGTCGCCGATCTGGTCGCCCAGGCGGCGATCCTTGACGCGATGGGGCTGGGGCCGGAGGCGGTGGTGGTGCTGCACGTCGGCGGCGTCTACGACGACCGCGAGGCGAGCATCGAGCGCTTCATCCGCGCCTACGAGCGGCTGCCGGAGGCGGTGCGGCGGCGCCTGGTGCTGGAAAACGATGACACGCGCTTCTCCGTCGGCGACGTGCTGCGCATCCACGCCGCAACCGGCGTGCCGCTGATCTACGACTACCAGCACCATATGTGCAACAACCGCGAGCAGATGGGCGTGGCCGAGGCGCTGCGGGCGGCGCTGCTCACCTGGCCGGCTGGCGTGCGGCCCAAGATCCATCTCTCGACTCCGCGCACCGAGCTGAAGACTGTCCAGCGCAAAAATCGCACGACCGGCAAGGCCGAGGATGTGCTCCAGCCGCCCCAGTGGACCAATCACGCCGACTATGTCAATCCGTTTGAGTGCATCCACGTGCTGCGGAGCGTGCCCGATCTGCCGTTCGATGTGATGCTGGAGTGCAAGCTGAAGGACGTGACCCTGCTGCGGCTGCGCGAGGATCTGGCCCGCTACGCCCCCGATGTGGCGCTGCGCTTTGGGATTGAGCCCCGGGATGGGGCGCCCCCGCTCGCCCCCGGCGAGGAGGATTGAGGGGTTTTGCCCTTGCCAGGGCGGGGAATTCGCGCTCCTCACCGGTTTTGCCCTTGCCAGGGCGGGGATCGCCCTCCCCCGCCTCCCTCGCGGGAGGAGCGCAAGGGGGCAGCGCCCCCTTGCATCCCCCAAAGGCCGAATTTGGGCGCTCTTTATTTTTGGGCGCACAGGGCCGTCGCAGCACGGCCGTCGTTGCAAGCTAGCGGTGAGGGTGAGATTGTTGCCGTAGCTGCCCGAAAATCATCGCGCAGCCTTAAGCGAGCCCCAGCACCCACCTCGTCCCATGCACCCCCACTGCCTCCCAGCAACACATGCATGGTACCCACCGACCAAACATCAACAACGACTAAGCGCGTATCATCGGGGGATGCAAGGGGGCAAGCCCCCTTGCGCTCCTCCCGCCAGGGAGGCGGGGGAGGGCGGCCCCCATCGCGGCAGCGAGAAAACCCCATCGCGGCAGCCAGAAAACCAGCAGCTACAAGAAAGCGCGGAGCCAGCGGCCGCAACCGCCAACCCCGCGCCGGGGATATGGGGCCGCCAAGCCCCGCCGTCTTCAACCCTTAGCGGGAAGCGCCCCCAACCTCGGCCGAGGCCGCGTCGGGATTGATCGACTGCTCGGCCAGGCGGCTCAGCTTCTGGTCGGTCTGGCCCTCCTCGTCGAGGGTCTCCTCGAGCAGGCGGGCGACCTCGGTGAAGCCGAGCTGGCGGGCGTAGTGGCGGGCGGTGCCGTAGGCGGCGATCTCATAGTGCTCGACGCGCTGGGCGGCGCTGATCAGCGCGGCGTCCAGCACGGCGGAGGCGGCGTCGGTCTTCAGCAGCTCCTCGCCCTCCTCGAGCAGGCCCTGCATGCCTTTGCAGGTTTTGCTCTTGGCGGGGCTGCTGAGCAGCGAGAAGGCCTTTTCCAGGCGCTTGATCTGATTCTCGGTCTGGGCCAGGTGCTCCTCGAAGGCGGCGCGCAGCTCGGGGGTCGAGGCGGCCTTGGCCATCTTGGGCAGCGCCTTGGTGATCTGGGTCTCGGCGCTCAGCAAATCTTGCAGCTCATGGATGAGCAGGTCGTTCAGGGAGTTAAGTTTCATGCTGATGCTCCTTTGCATACTAAAAAAGTCTCGATCGCAGCCCGACCGGCCGCCAGCCGAGGCGACTGGCGGCCGGGGAATTCGTGTCAAATCCGCCGGCGCTGGCCGCCTGCCTCTTGGGCGAAGAGGCCAGACTCGCCGTCGGCGCGGCCCTGGTCGCCGCTCTGGTCGGACGAGCCTTTGGTGCCGCTGCGCGAGCGCTGGCCGCCGCGGCGGCCGATCTCGGCCATGTGCTGCCGGTTGCGGCTGACCGCCTCGCCGCCCTTGCGTCCGGCGGCGCGAGCCTCATCGGAGGTGAACTCGTGGGCGGTGCCCAGCGCGTGGGCGGCGCGGCCGCCCTTGCTGGCGATCTCGCGCTGCTTCTGGCGGTCCATAGAGGCGAATCCGCGTTTCTCCTTCTCAGCCATGGTGTGCTCCTTGACGGATGTTCAATGCGAACAGAGCGTCCTATGCGACGGGCGCCGCTCAGACCCTGGGGTCCGGGCTGGCGCGGAGCGAGCCATCGGGCTCGGCCGACGCCGCAGATCCTTTGGTCCCACGTAAGGCACCGACAACCAGCGCGACCGCAAAGCCCACCAGGGCCGCGACATAGCGCTGTTTTTCCAGCTTCTTGACCTCTTGGGTCACGACCATCGCCGTCGCGGGGCGCTTGCCCTGCTTCGGCGCCTTGGCGCGCGGCCGGGCCGGCTTGCCGGCGGCGGCGGCCTTGACATCTTCCTCGCGCGGCATGCCCTGCTGGGCGCGCGCCTCCTCGGTCACCGGCACGGCGTCCTTGTCGGGTACCACCCGCGAGCCGTAGGCATTGGCGTAGACCTGGGTGAACTCGGCGCCGAAAAACAGGATCTGGGCCGAGTAGTAGACCCAGAGCAGCAGGATCGCCAGCGAGCCGACCGCCCCATAGGACGATGCCACGCTGGAGCGGCCCAAGTAAAGCCCGATCAGGAACTTGCCGATCGTAAAGAGCAGCGCCGTCACCGCCGCGCCGATCCAGACATCGCGCCATTGAATCTTGACGTCCGGCAGCACTTTGTAGATCGCCGCGAACAGCAGTGTGATCACGCCGAACGACACCGCGAAGTTAATCGCCTCGAACAAGAAGGTCGGGATGCCCAGATTCTCGAAGTACTTGCCGATGCCGGCCAGCGCGGCGCTGATCACCAGCGAGACCAGCAGCATGAAGCCGACGCCCAGCACCATCGTGAACGAGAGGAAGCGGTCTTTGAGCGTGCCCAGGATTCCCCGGCCCGGCTTGGGCGCGACTTCCCAGATTGTGTTGAGCGAGTCTTGCAGCTGGCCGAAGACGCCCGAGGCGCCGAACAGCAGCGTCGCCAGGCCAATGACCGTCGCCAGGATGCCCGAGGACGGCTTAGAGGCGCCCTGGATCATCTCCTGGATCGCCTTGGCGGCGTCGACGCCGAGCAGGCCGTCGAGCTGGGCCTGGATCTGGCCGGTCGCCGCCTCGCGGTCCAGAACCAGCCCGGCGATCCCGATGGCGATGATCAGCAGCGGGGCGATTGAGAAAACGGTGTAGTAGGCAAGCGCGGCGCCGAGGCGCGGCACTTTGTCCTCGCTCCACTCCTTGCCGGTTTGCTTGAGCAAGCCGAAAATAGCTTTGGGGTTCATCTCCACCCTCCGTTCGGCCGTTGAGCGCAGTGGTCACGGCGCCGATTGGTTCTGCTCTGCCATCGCCGCTCCCTCGGGGGCGATCGCAATTGTTCACAAAGTTAAGCAACTCCGGTGCCACCGAGGTCGGCAATGGCTCGTGCATCGGCACAACATTGCATGAGCCCGCCCGGACCTATCCCCCTGCGGCGAATCACGGCTGCTTGGCTGCGGCAAGGCGACAGCGAGCTGTGCAAACGCCTAAAAACGAGCGCCCGCCAGCCGGAAAATGGCTGGCGGGCGCTCTGCTGGGCTAGCGGCCGGCGCTGCGCTCGCGGGGCGGCTCGGGCTGGTCGCCGCCGGCCTGGCGCCCCTCCAACGAGGCCTGGCCGGGCTCGGGGGCGCGCAGCTCCTCGCCGGAGATCTGCGGCGTCCGGTCGTAGACGGAGTCGAGCAGCATGGCAAGCGCGCCGTGCTGGCGGGCGGCCTCCACCGCCTGGTGGGTGATAATCTCGCCCACGTTGAGGATCACCTGATCGCTGCGACCGAGGATGACCCTGGTGACCGGGCGGCCGAGCGCATGCTCGACCCGGTATTCCTCGGTCTTCTGGGCGGCGCGCTCCTGGAACTCGCCAACCTTCTCCTTGAGCGCCTGCCAGACGCCGCCCGCCGACTGGGCCGCCTGCTGGGCGCTTTCGCGCGCGGCGTCGCCGGGAGCGAGGCCGACTGCTTGGAGCAGCGCTGCTTCTTTGTCGAAGCGGCGCGCCCGCTCGATGACCTGGTCGGTCACAATCTGGCCCGGCGCGGCGACAATCAGGCCCTGCTCGGCGCGGACCAGCTCGCGCGCCCGGCGGCCTTTAGCCTGCTCCAGGGTCGGCGCGGCGATATGGGCGGCGAAGCTGCCGCCGGCGGCCCGGTACAGCCTGTCGAGGGCGTTGTGGCGCTCGGCGGCCTCGACTGCCAGCGGCGAGATCTGCTCGCCCTTGCTGACAAGGAGCGTCCCGTCGCCGCCCGCCACATCGTCCTCGGCGGTTTTGCCCAGCACGAAGGCGCGCTGCTCGGCGGGATCGACCAGCTGGTTGGCGACCGCCGCCCGGGCCTCGCCGGCTTTTTCCTGGATGGTCTCGCCGGCGCTTTGGACGGCGCCCTTGATCCCCCCGTCGTCCTGGGCCGCCATCAGCGCGGCGACCTCCGGCGGCACGAAGGCGGCGTCCTCGCCGATCTTGAGCGTCTGCGGGGCGGGCATGAAGGCCCGGCCCGAGTAGGCGTCGGCGAACACGCCGCCGGAAACTTCGTAGCCCTCGACTTGGCCGGTGGCCTCGTCGAAATACAGATCGACCATCGTGCCCAGGTCGCGGCCGTCGGTGGTGAGGATCTTGGTGCCCTTGAGAATATTGTCCCGCTCCAGGATGCGGTACATCGAGGGCACGCGCTCGGCGGGCACCACGGCGCCGCGCGCGGGCACGATCACCGCGTCAGGGCCGATCGACTGCACGGACTGGAGCGGCAGCACGCGGGCGCTGCGGGTCCAGCCGCCCTCATCGACCACGAAGCCGAGCAGCTGGTTGGTATTCTGATCGAACACCAGGTCTTCGATCGAGTCAATCTTCTCCCCGGTGTCGTAGGCGATGATGCCCTTGCCGATCAGATCGCTTCCCTTGCGCATGATTCGCGCTCCTTCCTAAGCCCCCAGCGTCCCCGGGAGCAGGTTGATCACGCTGAACGCTTCAAGCAGAATCAACAAGACAATCACCAGTCCCAAAGCCAGCGTCACATACATCCCCGTGTTCGAGCGTTTCCCAGCTAAGCGCGGCATACCGCCCTCCTTTGCGATCGCACCGGCGCGGCGCCGGTTTTTATCACCGGATCAGGCAATAGTTGTGCCGTCGCCACGCAGCGCTGGGCAGGCGGATTGGCACATATCTTGCTTTGGAAACGCGGGTACGAAGCGGAGAAACGAGAACCACTAGCGGCGCCGGCGGGCGCGAGGAGACCCGGAATGACTCAGCCACAGACCATCGAAGCGGCCGCGGCCGCCCCCTGCCAGGCCTGCATCGACGCCTGCCTCGACTGCCACGCCGTGTGCATGGACGCCGCGCTGCGCTGCCTGCAAGCCGATCCCGCCGCCGACGCCGGCCTGGTGCGCATGCTGCTGGATTGCGCCGAGCTGTGCCGCACCAACGCCGAGCTGATGCGGGCCGACGATGATCTGCTGGAGGAGACCTGCATGGCCTGCGGCATCCTCTACGAGCATTTCGCCCGCGAGTGCGACCTGCTGGCCGGCGACCCGGTCCTGCGGCGCTGCGCCGAGGCCATCCGCGCCTGCGTCGAGGCCTGCGAGAATCTGGTGATGGCCGCGTAAGGGCGGGGCGATCAATCGAGTGTACTTTTCGGCGGCGGGGCTTTCCCGCCGCTTTTTCGCGCGCTCAGGGCGAAGAGCGTGGCTGAAAGGCCCAATCGCCCTCCGCGTCCCGGAAAAAATACCACGAGCGCGTCTCGCTCATCCGTCCTCCTACGCCGCTGTCGCTATCGGGGATCGTCACTACGCCGCCCACGTGGGTCACAACAAAATACATGGGCCGCGGCGGCTCGCCCGGAGCGACCGACCGCATTACCACGCTCCCGATCGATATGGTTCGCACCGAGATGGAAATATCGGTGCCTGGCGGGGAGGTCGCCTCGTAGTGGCGGCGAAGATACGGCTCAACCATCGATTCGACCAGATACGGCGTCGGCACGGCGGGGGAGCGGGCAAAGAACGCAGCCACCAGCAGGACCAGCGCGAAAAGCCCAATGATCTCTATGCGTCGGCGC
>DASWWB010000897.1:0-2363 GCA_036406115.1 Herpetosiphonaceae bacterium | reverse complement strand
TCCCGCCGTTGCCCGCCGCCGCGCCCGGGTGGCTCAGCGGCAGGTAGAGCGTGAAGACGCTGCCCTGGCCCGGCGTGCTGACCAGCTGGATCTCGCCGCCCAGCAGGCGGGCGATCTCGCGGCTGATCGACAGGCCCAGCCCGGTCCCGCCGTACTTGCGGCTGGTGGTGCCGTCGGCCTGCTGGAACGACTCGAAGATGATCCGCTGCTTGTCCTTGGCGATGCCGATGCCGGTGTCCATCACCGAGATCGCCAGGACGGTCGAGGCCCGGTTGAGCGACTCGTTGTCCTCGTCCCAGCCCTGGGCCACCACATCGATCTCAAGCCGCACGCTGCCCTGGTCGGTGAACTTGAAGGCGTTGGAGAGCAGGTTTTTGATCACCTGCTGGAGGCGCTTGGCGTCGGTGTGCAGCTCGGCCGGCACGTACTCGCCGCGGGCGATCACGAACTCCAGCCCCTTGTCCTGGGCCACCTGCTGGAACGAGCGCTGCACGTAGTCCAGCAGGTCGTTGATCGCGACTCTGCTGACTTCGACGCCCATGGTGCCGGACTCGATCTTGGCGAGGTCGAGGATTTCGTTGATCAGGGTCAGCAGATCGGCGCCCGAGGCGTGGATGGTGTTGGCGAAATCGACCTGCTTGGCCGTGAGGTTGCTCTCGCCGTTCTCGGCCAGCAGCTTGGAGAGGATGAGCAGGCTGTTGAGCGGCGTCCGCAGCTCGTGGGACATGTTGGCCAGGAACTCGTTTTTGTACTTGGAGCTGACGGCCAGCTGCTCGGCCTTCTCCTCCAGCGCGTGGCGGGCGGCGTCGATCTCGCCGTTCTTGCGCTCGACCTCGGCTTTCTGGGCCTGGAGCAGCTCGGCCTTCTCCTCAAGCTCCTCGTTGGTCTGCTGCAGCTGCTCGCGCTGCTGCTTGAGCAGCTCCTCGGAGGCCTGGAGCGAGCGGGCTTGCAGCTCAAGGCGGCGGTTAGTCTCGGTCAGCTCCATCTGCTGGCCTTGCAGCTCCTCGGCCAGCGACTGGGACTGCTTGAGCAGCTCCTCGGTGCGCATGCTGGCGGCGATGGTGTTGAGCACGATCGCAATGCTTTCGGTCAGCTGATCAAGGAAGGCGAGGTGAGTCTCGCTGAAGCGATGGAACGAGGCCAGCTCGATCACCGCCTTGACCTCGCCCTCGAAGACCACCGGCAGCACGATCACGTTCAGCGGCGCGGCCTCGCCGAGGGCCGAGCTGATTTTGACGTAGTCGCCCGGCACCTCCGTCAGCAAGATGCGCTCTTTCTCCAGCGCCGACTGGCCGACCAGGCCCTCGCCGAGCTTGAACTGGTTGGCCAGGTGCTTGCGCTCGCGGTAGGCGTAGGTGCTGAGCAGCCGCAGCGTCGGCGAGTCGCTGGCCCCGTCCATGATGTAGAAGACGCCGTGCTGCGAGTAGACCAGCGGCGCCAGCTCCGACAAAATCTGCTTGGCGACGGTTTGGAGGTCGCGCTGGCCCTGGAGCATGCGGGTGAACTTGGCCAGGTTGGTCTTGAGCCAGTCTTGCTCGGTGTTTTTCTTGGTGGTGTCGCGCAGGTTGGCGATCATCTGGTTGATATTGTCTTTGAGCGCCGCCAGCTCGCCCTGGGTCTCGATCGCGATCGTGCGGGTCAGGTCGCCCTTGGTCACGGCGGTGGCGATGTCGGCGATCGAGCGGATCTGGTTGGTCAGATTGGCCGCCAGCTGATTGACGTTGTCGGTCAGGTCGCGCCAGGTGCCCGAGGCGCCCGGCACCCGGGCCTGGCCGCCGAGCTTGACCTCGACGCCCACTTCGCGGGCGACGCTCGTCACCTGGTCGGCGAAGGTCGCCAGCGTGTCGATCATCTCGTTGATCGTGTCGGCCAGCGCCGCGATCTCGCCCTTGGCCTCCAGCGCCAATTTGCGCTTGAGATCGCCGGTCGCCACCGCCGTCACGACCCGGGCGATGCCGCGGACCTGGGCGGTCAGGTTCGAGGCCATCGAGTTGACGTTGTCGGTCAGGTCTTTCCAGGTGCCGGCGACGCCCCGCACGTCGGCCTGGCCGCCCAGCTTGCCCTCGGTGCCGACTTCGCGCGCCACCCGCGTCACCTCGGCCGCGAACGAGCTGAGCTGATCGACCATCGTGTTGATCGTGTTCTTCAGGTCCAGCATCTCGCCTTTGACATCGACCGTGATCTTGCGCGAGAGGTCGCCGGTCGCCACCGCCTTGGTCACGTCGGCGATGTTGCGCACCTGGCCGGTCAGGTTGCCGGCCATGTAGTTCACGTTGTCGGTCAGGTCCTTCCAGACCCCCGACACGCCCCGCACCTGGGCCTGGCCGCCGAGGATGCCCTCGGTGCCGACCTCGCGCGCCACG
>DASWWB010000896.1:0-3952 GCA_036406115.1 Herpetosiphonaceae bacterium | reverse complement strand
CAGCTGGCTCAGCAGCACCGGGGACTCCGCCTCCCAGCGGTTCTCCGCCGCGATCTCGGGCGCCAGCTCGCTAAGCGGATCGTCTAGGCTGAGCCGCCCCGCCTCCTGCTGCTGAAGCGCCGACAGCGCGATCAGGATTTTAGAGATCGAGCCGATCCGAAACCGCGTGTCCGGCGTCACCGGGGCGGCGCTGGCGCGGTCGGCGACGCCCATGCCGGCGGCCCACAGCACCTCGTCGCGCGAGACAAGCACGATCCCGGCGCCCGGCACATCGTAGTCGCGCATCGCCTCCTCGAGCTGGCGCCGCAGCTCGGCGAGCGTGGCGGCGGGCGCCTCGGCCGGGGTTTGGGCGGCGGCGCCCGCGAGCCCCCCGAGCGCCAGCCAAAGACAAAAGCCACCGACCAGCCAGCGGCGCCAAAAGGCAAATCTCATCATACGAACATGGTCCTCAGCACAGCGCAAAAACTCCGGATCGCGCGGCCGCGACAGCCGCCGACCAAACGCTATGACGACGGCCGCAGGTTCTTTGAGCAGCCAGCAATCGGGTAGTTCACAGGGCGCCCGCGCTCCATCTGACCCGAAACTTTGTGCTATACTCTCGGCCGGAAAACACCGGCAAAACCATCGAAAGGATGCGAATCATGCAGCTTTTATATCTGAGCCCCGCCCAGCTGGAGGCCGATCCGCAGGGCGTGCGCCAGGACCAGGGCGACATCGCCGCGCTGGCCGCCACGATCGCCGAGCAGGGCCTGCTCCAGCCGCTGGGCGTGGTGCCCGCCGGCGGCGACCGCTACCGGGTCGTCTACGGCGGCCGGCGCCTGGCCGCCGCCCGCTCGCTCGGCCTGGAGCGCCTGCCCTGCATCAAGCTGGAGCTTGACGATCCCGACCAGTTCCTCCAGCAGCTCACCGAAAACACCGCCCGGCTCGATCTCAACGACCTGGAGAAGGCCCTGGCCTTCGCCCGCCTCCGCGAGCAGCTGACCCTCCAAGGCATCAGCGGCGACCTTGACGAGGAGGTCGGCAAGCGCGTCGGCCTAGCCGGCCGCACCATCCGCCGCTACCTCGGCCTGCTCGACCTGCCCGAGGAGGTCCAGGCCCTGCTGCGGGCCGGCACGCTGAACGTGACCCAGGCCCAGCATCTGCGCCGGCTGCCCAGCGCCCGCCGCCAGATCGAACTGGCCCGCTACGCCGCCGACGAGGGCATGTCGGCGGCCCAGATCGGCGGCCTCGCGGCCTATCTGACCGCCAATCCCGAGCTGTCGGTCGAGGCCGCGCTGGACGCGCTGGAGGGCGGACTGGAGCTGCGCGCCGAACGCCCCGGCGAGGTCAATCTGCCGGCAGGCGGCCCGCTCGGCAAAACCGGCGGCGCCTCCGTCAGCCTGGAGGAGTCGGACGCCGATCTGTGGGACGACGACGCCGACGAGGCCGAGGCCCGCGCCCACGATGAGTTTTTCGCCGTGGTGGAGACCGAGGAGGCCAAGCGCAACAAGTCGCGGGTCTTCCGCATCCGCTCGCTCGATCAGATGGTCGATGAGTCCGATCGCCTGACCCGCGCCTACCACGAGGGCGACTTCCGCAAGTGGATCAAGAGCGACGAGGGCGCGCCGTTCAAGGTCCGCCTGCTGCTCAAGCAGCTCGAAACCCTCAGCACCCACCTGCGCTCCACCATGAGCGACGAAGGATGGGAGCTGGAGTAGCAGGGGAGCTGGCAGTCGTCGGCTGACAGTCGTCAGGGGTGTCGCTGAACACGGCCCCTGACGACTGTCGACTGCTGCCTGACGACTGGCAAGCCGCCTTTGTGGTGTACAATACCTCTGGAACTACAAAGGAGGCACCGCGTGGATCGCCAGGAAGCGATTGATTTTCTACTTGAACACTACGAGCAGCCCCGCCACCACGGGGCGCTCGCCAACCCCGACGTCACGATGCCCGGCGGCAATCCCGGCTGCGGCGACGTGGTGACGATCTACCTCAAGGTCAGCCCGGAGGGGCAGACCATCGAGGAGGCGACCTTCGAGGGCGAGGGCTGCACCATCAGCCAGGCCGCCGCGTCCATCCTGCTGGAGCAGATGCAAGGCCTGCCGCTGGAGCGGGTCGAGGCCATGGACTTCAACTGGATGATCGACGAGTTGGGCCGCGAGGTCGTCCAGTCGCGGCCGCGCTGCGCCACCCTGGCGCTGGGCACGCTGAAGGCGGCAATCAAGAAATACCACAACGACCAGCTGCGCGCCCGCCTGGGCGACAGCGCGGTGGGCGAAACGATTGAGTCTTTCCAAATCTAGGCTGGAGCACACACAATGCTGAATGAGGATATGGTCCGCGCCGCGCTGAAAAACGTGGTCGACCCCGAGATTGGCCTGAACATCGTCGATCTCGGCCTGGTGTACAACGTCGATATCCGCGAGGCTGGCAAGGCGGTGGTCGTCGACATGACCCTGACGACCCCCGCCTGCCCCGCCGGCCCGCAGATCATCGAGCAGGCCCATAACGAGATCAAAAGCCTGAACGCCGTCTACAGCGACCTGCAAGATGTCAACATCAATCTGGTCTGGACGCCGTTCTGGAACCCGGAGATGATGACCCAGGAAGCCAAGGACGAGCTGGGCTTCTTCTAGGCGCCGCCCGCAGGGCTCCCGGGCGGCGGCGCCTCCCGCCGCCCGCGCTCCCGCTCCCAGGCCTGGCGCACCACGGCCCGCGTCTGCTCCCACATCGGCAGCCCGTCCAGCTCCTCCGGCCGCACCCAGCGCACGGCCAGGGCGTCGTCGCCGGCCGCCGGCTCGCCGCTCAGCCAGCTGGCGGTCAGCTCGACCAGCACATAATGGAAGCGGACGCGGCCGGCCTCGTCGCGGTCGATCACATCAACGGTCGTCAGCAGCTCCGGCTCGCTGATCTCGACCCCGCACTCCTCGCGGATTTCGCGCCGCGCCGCCTCCGCCACCGTCTCGCCAAGCTCGACCATGCCGCCGGGAATGTTCCAGTGGCCGTAGTTCGGCTGCTTGCCACGCTGGATCAGCAGCGCCTCGGCGCCGCGCCAGACAATCACCGCCACGCCCGGCAGCGGGAACGCGGGATATTCGCGGGACATCTTCGCTCCTTTCCGGGCCGAAGCGCCGGCCCGCCGTGAAAACAGTGCTATAATACGCCACGCCACGCGGGGACAAGCTGAGGACATGGCCGTTTGCCTTCTGCTGGCGTCGCGATTAACTCTCTATCCGCCCGGCGGATTAACGTGGAGATCAACATACGCTATGCCAATTGATGCCAAATCAGTCCGAGTAGGTGAAACGGGGTTCGAGCGCCTGATTCAGTGGCTCCGCTCCACGGGCCAGCCGCAGACCCTGGAGGCCATCACGGCGCGCTACATTGAGATCTTGCGCGCGCTGGTCGTCGAGGAGGCGCAGGCATGAGCGACACCAAGGCTTTCGAAACCGCCGCAGCCCCCGATTTCGCCGGCACCGCCGAGCAGAAGCGCTGGGCCGAGCGCATCTATAACGCGATGGTGCTCCAGGGCGCCTTCCACCCGCAGAACACGCCCATCCGCCAGACCCTGGCCAACCTGGCGGGCTATTTCGCCGCCCAGGACAAGCTCGAGGAGGCGGCGATCAGCCAGAAGATCGAGGCCGCCGTCAAGGCGAACAAAGAGGTGTTCCGCCGCAGCGAGGACGAGGAGCTGGGCGTGATCATCGCCACGTCGCGCCTCGGCCGCTACAGCGAGCACCACGAGGACACCACCCACACCTTCGCCCAGCGCCTCTACGAGCCCGAGAATCCGCTGCCGATCGACGATCTCGACGCGATCATCACCACGACCCGCCCGGCCCTCACTACGGTCGAGCCGGTGTTTATCTCGGACTACTGGCAGCAGCGCTCGCCGGTCGCCGCCAGCGCGACGGGCGCCGCCCCGCAGCAGCCCGCTCCGGCCGCCGCCGGGGACGGGCGCGCGGGTGCTGTC
>DASWWB010000895.1:0-10700 GCA_036406115.1 Herpetosiphonaceae bacterium | reverse complement strand
GAGCCGTCGGCGTGGTCGAAGTAGAAGGTCGTGGAGCCGGGGGCGCGCAGCCAGGCGAACCAGTCGGGGCTGTCGAGCGCCGCCAGCGGCGGCTGACCCTCGCCGAGCGCCAGCCAGCGGCCGTTGATGCGCGGGGTCGTGCGGTTGGCGGCGCGGCGGGGCGGCATGGGAACGCTCCTGCGAGACTCAAATTACCCAACGGGATCAGGGATCAGGGATCAGGGATCGGGACGGACGGCATGGCTGGCGGCGCCAGGGGCCAGGGATCAGGGATCGGGGATCGGGACGGACGGCATGGCTGGCGGGCGCTGCCGGCGATTGCTTGCGGCGCTGGGGATCAAGCGCCGGGGGCCAGGGATCAGGGATCGGGACGGACGGCATGGCTGGCGGGCGCTGCCGGCGGCATCGCGCGGCGCCAGGGTTGATCGGGCAGCGCGATGCTCGTCAATTTTGACCTGACCCTGATCCCTCAGCCCTTGGCCGCGCGGTGCCTGTCACGCCTGGCCTGGCCCCGTTTCCCTGATCCCTGACCCCTAAACCCCTGCCAGCCCCAGGGCCGCCGCGTTGCCGCGCAGGGCCGCGATGACTTCGGCGATCA
This sequence comes from Herpetosiphonaceae bacterium, assembly GCA_036406115.1. Taxonomy (GTDB): domain Bacteria; phylum Chloroflexota; class Chloroflexia; order Chloroflexales; family Herpetosiphonaceae; genus DASWWB01. Next base: position 10,102 of record DASWWB010000895.1, on the reverse strand, counting down.
GCTCGTCGAGCGGGATGTCCAGCTCGGCGGCGCCGTTGACGATATCGTCGCGGTTGACGGCGCGGGCGAACGCTTTGTCTTTCATCTTTTTCTTGACCGACGAGGCCTCGACGCTGGCGATGTTCTTATCGGGCCGGACGAGGGCGACGGCGGTGACGAAGCCTGACAGCTCATCGACGCCGTAGAGCGTTTTTTCCAGCGGCGTCAGGCGGGGCGTGTCGCAGTAGTCGGCGTGGGAGAGAATGGCGCGGCAGAGCTCCTCGGGCCAGCCCTGCTCGCGGAGCAGCGCCACGGCGACCGAGGGGTGTTCTTCGGTGGGCGAGCGGCTGGCGTTGGGGAAGCGCTCGTAGTCCAAATCGTGGAGCAGGCCGGTCGTGGCCCACAGCTCCTCGTCGGCGCCGGACCGGCGGGCCATGTGGCGCATGGCGGTGGAGACGGCCAGGCAGTGCTTGCGGAGGCTTTCGCTCTGGACCCATTCGTGGAGCAGGCGCTCCGCGTCGGCATAGGTGTGCTGCATCCCGATCCTCCCTGCTGCAAACGCACGGGCGGCGCCCCAGCTGCCTGGGACGCCGCGCCGCGCAAAAGTGCGGATACCCTTGTTAGCTCAGCCCTTCGCCGTCCAGCCATTCCTGCACCGAGGCGTCGGAGGCGTCGGCCTGGCCGCCGGAGACATAGCGGAAGCGGTCGCCGTAGCCTTCCATGATCTCGGTGCGCCGGGCCTCGGTGTCGGCGTCGGTAGCGGTGTCGTCGATCAAAATGACCTTGCCGGTCTCCAGGTCCAGATAGGAGCTTTTGGCGGTATCGGTGAGCTGAAGGGCCTTGAGAACTTCTGATCGGTCGATCGGCGCTGGCATGCTGCATCCTCCTACAGTGTGGTTGGCGGTGTGCCACTTAACAAGGACGCGCCCCTGGCGAGGAGCGCGGAGCTAGGGCGAGCGGCGCAACTAGTGAAACCGGGCTGCAACCCCAGAGATATGACGCTCCGCATGGATCAGGCCCTGCGGCGTGGTGTCGGCGCTCCGCGTGGAACGACACACTGCGGCGCCAGAACTATGTCATCGATGGCCTTGAAAAGAGCTTCGTTCGGCTCCAAGTATAGTATAACCGGGGCTTTCATGCAAACTGTAGTAGGGGCCGGCCAGCCGCCTCCAGAGCGGCCTGATGGGCTTTTTTCGCCCCGCCGCGCTCATCAGCGGGCGGCGGGCGCCGGCGCCAGCAGCCGCTTCACGAGCGCCTCGGATTCGTCCCAGGACTGGCCGGGCCGCCACTGCTCGCGGAAGCCCGCGAAGCCGGGATCGTGCTCCTGCTGGCCCTGGAAGCGCTCCGCCGATTCCTGGAACCAGCGGTAGAGGCGCCAGGCGACGACGGCCCAGATCAGGACCACCGCCGCGTTGGCGACCCAGCCGATCAGCTCGGCGCCGGGGTACATGCGCCTGACGAAGAAGGCCAGGTTGAAAAACGTGCAGCCGGCCAGCGCCAGCGTCGCCAGCCCGGCCCAGATCAGCGGGACGCGCCGGGCGGAGCCCGAAGCCCACTGGCGGTAGAGCAGGGTTTTCTCGCGGAAGAACGCTGCCACGCAGGAGGCGCACAGGCCGTTCTGCGAGTGGACGGCGCAGTACAGCTGGCCGCAGGGCTCGCGGTAGCCGCCGCACTCGCCGATCACCGGGTTGCCGCAGTGCTTGAAACAGTCGCTGGCGGTGTCGAAGCGGGACATCGAGTGGAGTGTCATAGCGTTGGGTCCATCTTGGCTTAAGATCGCAATGGGCCCATCCTACCAGAAAATCCGCGCCCGGCCGCCGCGCATTGACGGCGCTTCGATGCGGGCTATAATGGGGGAGCCTCCGGCGGGACACCCGGGAAGTCGCCAATGTTGCCGACGCGGTGGCCCTCGACCTGTTTTGCATACGAGGATCTCAATGCGCCGCACAAAAATTGTCGCCACCCTTGGCCCGGCGAGCAACAACGAGGAACGCATCACCGAGCTGGTCAACGCCGGGATGAACGTCGCCCGGCTGAATTTCTCCCACGGCACCCACGCCGATCACGCCGCCCTTGTCCGCACCATCCGCTCCATCTCGATCAAGCTCAACAAGCCGATCGCCATTTTGCAGGATCTCCAGGGTCCCAAGATCCGCACCGGGCGGCTGGTGGACAAAAAGCCCATCCCGCTCCAGTCCGGCGAGCAGTTCGTCATCACCACCGAGGAGATCGTCGGCGGCCCCGGCAAGGTCAGCACCACCTACAAGCACCTGCCCCACGACTGCAAAGCCGGCGACCGCATCCTGCTCTCGGACGGCCTGATCGAGCTGCGGGTCCGCGAGACGAGCGACACCGAGGTGGTGACCGAGGTCGTGACCGGCGGCAATCTGCGCGAGAACCAGGGCATCAACCTGCCGGGGGTGGCGGTCAGCGCGCCGGCCATGACCGATAAGGACCGCGAGGATCTGATCTTCGGCCTGCACGAGGGCGTCGACTACATCGCGATCTCGTTCGTGCGCAAGGCCTCGGATGTCGAGATGGTCAAGCAGCAGATCGCCGCCGCCGGCCACAAAACGCCGGTGATCGCCAAGATCGAGAAGCCGGAGGCGGTGGCGGACATCGAGGCCATCGTGGCGGTGAGCGACGGGATCATGGTCGCCCGCGGCGATCTGGGCGTCGAGCTGCCCGCCGAGCAGGTGCCGCTGATCCAGAAGCGGATCATCGCCGCCGCCAACCGCGAGGGCGTGCCGGTGATCACCGCCACCCAGATGCTCGAATCGATGATCGTCAACCCGCGCCCCACCCGGGCCGAGGCCAGCGACGTGGCCAACGCGATCCTCGACGGCACCGACGCGGTCATGCTGAGCGGCGAGACCGCCAACGGCGCCTATCCGGTCGAGGCGGTGACGATGATGGCCAAGATCGCCGAGGTGACTGAGCAGGGCCGCGGCCGCAACCCGCAGCGCGACGCCGCCGCCTCGCGCACGCCCGACACCTACTCCCACGCGATCAGCCACGCCGCCTGCGCGATCGCCGACTCGATCAACATCATGGCGATCGTCGCCTTCACGTCGTCCGGCTACACCGCCCGCCTGGTCTCCAAGGACCGGCCCCAGGTGCCGATCGTCGCCATGACCCACGAGTACGATGTCTACCACCGCCTGGCCCTGCTGTGGGGCATCGAGCCGCTGCTCTGCCCGTTTGTCAGCAGGCTCGACGATCTCTGCAACCTGGCGGCCTCGATCATGGTCGAGCGCAACGTGGTCAAGCCCGGCGACTCGGTCGTGATCACCGGCGGCCACCCGCTCGCCGTGCGCGGCACCACCAATTTCCTCAAAATCCTCGATATCTGATCAGCCCAGCGCAACGCGAGGCCCCCGGCGCCAGCCGGGGGCCTCGCGATTCCGTCGATCGATCCCGCTACGGCACGACGGTGACGCTGAGCGGCTCGCCATAGACCGGCTGCGTGCCCTCCGCCAGGACTCCGTAGTTCGCGTTGGTGATGACCGTGCCGTTCGCCGTGCCCGGCTGCACCCGCACCGTCAGCGTCAGGTTGAGCTGCTGGGAGGTCGTCAGCTGGGCGAAGCTCCAGTACGCGGTGCCGCTTTTCACGACGGGTTTGTTGCTGGCCGAGACAAAGACGGTGTTGTTCGGGATCACGTCATGGACTTGGACATTGGTGGCGTCGACGTTGCCGGCGCGGACGCGCAGCGTGTAGGTGATCAGATCGCCGGCGCGGACGGTGTTGGCATTGGCCCGCTTGGTGATGCTCAGCTGCGTGCCGCTGACGGTCACATCGACCGAGCTGCCGCTGGCCCGGTTGGCGTTGCCAGCGCCGACCTGGTAGGCGTTGTTGCTGATCACGGTGTTCGGCGCGGTCTCGGGGAAGACGCGCACGGTCAGCGTCCTGCTGGCCTGCTGGCCGGTGTTCAGCGCCCCGATCGGCCAGGCGATGACGCTGCCGCCAGCCCCGCTGCGGACATAGCTGCCCGAGGCCGCCACGAAGCTCGTGTTGGCCGGCAGCGTGTCGGTCATGCGGGCGGTGGAGACCGGGCTGCCCTGGTTGCCGATCGCCAGCGTGTAGGTGATCAGGTCGCCGGCCCGCACGAACACGCCGGGGTTGGCGGTCTTGCTGATGCTGAGCTGGCCGCGCGGCAGCCGCACCGGCACGCTGACCGGGCTGCCGACGGCGGTGATATCGACGTTGTTGGCCGCGCGGTAGGCGCTGTTGACGATCGTCATGCCATCGGTGGCGGCGGGATCGACGCGGACGGTCAGGGTGCGGTTAACCGTCGCCCCGGCGGCGATGGACGGGATCGTCCACTGGACGATCGAGCCGCCCGGCCCGGTGCGCACCGCGCCGTCGGAGGCGCTGACGAACTCCGTGTTCTCCGGCAGTTCGTCAGTCATCACGACCTGGGCGTTGGTGGCGTTGTAGTTCGCCGTCAGCGCCAGGTTGTAGGTCAGGAGCCCGCCCGGCGCCACTTCGGCGGCGGGCGTGGCGGTCTTGCGCAGCTGGAGCTGGCTCTGGGTCGAGAGCGCGCCCGCGACCGTCAGGGCGTAGCGCTGGGTGCTGACCGGCACGTTGTTGGCGCGGACCTCGACGCTGTAGGCGCCGACCGGCGGGTTGTTGATGATCAGGCCCTCGGTGTTGTTGATCCGATCGCCTGAGGCCACGTTGTTGCCGTAGTAGCGCTGGCCGCCAGGCCCGGTGACGATCAGGTCGAGGTCGTTGACCAGCGCCCTGCTGGCCGAGAGCGAGGCCGGCGGATCGGTCCAGGTCAGCATCACCCGCAGCGGCTGGGTCGAGGTCAGGACCTGGAGCGGGCGCGCGGTGGTGTGGTTGTAGGCGACGCTCTGGCCGGTCGCCAGGCCGCTGGCGTGATCGTCGACCCACAGCGCGTAGGGGTGGGGCGCGGTGATGAAGCCCAGGTCGGCCCGGCCCCAGCCGTTGACCATGTTGGGTCGCTCGGCTGGGATCTCGCGGAAGGCGGCGACGCCGTACTGGCCGGGGCCCTGGTCCGAGGTGGTGTTGAGCAAGATTGACTTGACGGCGGCGGCGCTGGGCGCTGCCATGCCCCGCGCGGCCAGCCATTGCCGGACCAGCGCGGCGGCGCCCGCCACCTGGGGCGTCGCCATCGAGGTGCCGCCCGAATAGTTGTAGTTCGGGTTGCTCTCGACCGGCCCCCAGTTCTGGCCGGCCTCGGGGTAGTGCGATTGGTTGGAGATGATGTTGGTCCCCAGCGCCGTCAGCTCGGGCTTGATCCGGCCGTCGTCGGTCGGGCCGCGCGAGGAGAAGGCGGCCATGCCGTTGACGTTGTTGGCCAGCACGTCGCTTGAGATCGGCTCGGTCGAGAAGCAGAAATCGATCAGCAGCCAGGGGACTGTCGCGTAGCCGCCCTGGGTGTCGCTCTCGGTGGCGCCGACGCTGATCACATTCTTGGCCGTCGCCGGCGTCACCATCGAGTCGGGATCGACCACGCCGTTGCCGTCCGTGCAAAAGCCGAAGACGCCCGGCGTGCCGTCGCGGGCGGAGTTGCCTGCGGCGAACAGCATCGTGGCCTCGGGATGGTCCCAGACGAACTGGTCGGTGATCTGGCTCGACAGCACGTAGCCGCCGAACTGGGCCTCCGGGTCGGTTTCCGGCCCGGTGTAGTCGCCCCAGCTGTTGGAGTGGATGCGGGCGCCGGCGTTGTAGGCCTGGAGGAAGGCGCCGTAGTAGTTCTCGATCGGGAAGCCGACGATCTCGCCGGTCGCGGTCGCCTCGAAGGCCTGGACGACCAGCCCGGCCTCGGGCGCGACGCCGGCCCACGAGCTTTCATACTGGTGCTGGGCGGGATTGGCCCCCGACTGGACGCCGGCGCCGGCCGCCGAGCCTGCCACGTGGGTGCCGTGGCCGATCTGGTCGCCCATGTCGCCGCCCGGCGACAGCACCAGGGTCGAGACAATCCTGCCGGCGAAGTCCGGGCTCATCGTCGCCGCGACGCCGGTGTCGATGCCGGAGTCGGTCACGGCGATGATCTGGCCGTTGCCGAAGTAGCCGTAGCGCTGCCAGACAGCCGGCACGTTCATCACCTGGCGCCCGCGCTGGTTTTGCAGCTTGGAGACGCCGCGCGCCTCGATCCAGCGCACCTCGGGCAGCCGGGCCAGCGTCAGCAGTTGATCGGCGGTGAGCGCCTGGTCGCGGCGGAGGCCGGCCTGCGCCAGGCTTTGCTTGAGCGGCGCCAGATCATCGCTCCAGCCCTTGAGATTGACCTTGCCGAGATTGGCCTCGCCCCGGCCGAGGGCGGCCAGCAGCCCGGGCGAGAGCTTGTCGGCCAGGGTGAAGTCGGCGCGGGCGTAGACGCCGGCCAGCGCGGCGGCGGCGGCCAGCTGGCCATCCCCCCCGCTCACCAGGTAGGCGTAGTCCGGCAAGTACTCCAGGACGCGAGCCCCGGTGGCCTCAAGGTTGGCGCGCTGCTTGGCGCTGACCGGGCCGGCGAACTGGATGATGGCGACGGGGGTCGGGGCGGCCCCTGCGGCCTCCCAACCGGCGGGCGTTTGGCCCGTGAGCTTTCCCGCTTCGCGGGCGTCGAACGTGCCGCGGTGCAGGCGCAGCAGCGGTCCCGCAGCCGACGGCGGCTGTTGCGCCCGCGCGGGGGCCGACAGCGAGCCCAGGCCGAGGACAAGGGCGATCAAAAAGAAAAAAGCGGCAGATCGCATGGATCCTCCTGTGATTGCCAGCACCCGCAAGAGGGACGCGGGTACGGGGAGGGGGATGACGATTCTCCTATTTTAAGGATTTTTTTAGCCGCTTGCTATAGCCCGTAGCTCCTACCAGGGTCCTAGCGGACCCTAGGACCCCCGTTACACTTGGTCAAGCTCGGCCAGCGGCCATGCCGCCGCCGCCGCGTAGCCGATCAGCCAGCGGCGCAGCTCCGCCGGCGCGCGGAATCGCCAATCCGCCGGCAGCCGCGCGGCCAGATCGCCGCCCAGCCGGTCGGCGTAGCGGCGTCCGGCGCGCATGGGCGGCAGGTATTCGCGCTCCAATCCCGCCACCAGCTCGCGCAGCATCCAGTGGTAGCCCCAGATGTTGAGCCGCCCGGCCACCAGCGGCGCCGCCTGGTCGCGCAGCCAGTTGAGCCCGGGCAGCCAGCGCGGGTCGATCGTGGGGTGGATGTCGATGTAGCAGCTGTCGAAGCGCATGCCGCCCGCCGCCGCCTCGGCCAGGAACCGGGCGGCGCCGGCCTCGACGATCTCGACCGGCAGCCCGTCCAGCGTGCGGCGGAGCAGCGCCGCCACCTCGGGATGGCGCTCGACCAGCGTGATGCGCTCGGCCCGGCTGTGGCGCAGGGCCAGCTGCGGGTACATCCCCAGCCCGCCGCCCAGCACCAGGACGCTGCCGGCCATGCCCTCGGTCGCCGCCAGCATCATCAGCCGCTCCTGCGGCGTGTCGCTCATCCACAGCGTGGCGCCCTCGTAGACCAGGGTGAACTCCAGCGGCTGGGCGAACGCCAGCTGCTGGCCGAACAGCGGCACGGCGCTGGCCGGCTCGCGCCGCACCTCCAGGCCGCCGTAGCTGCCGGGCGGCGGCATGCGCAGCTCGGCCATCGCCGCCTGCCACAGCTCCTCGCTCAGGGCGTCGTCGCGGAAGGCCGGGTCAAACTGCATCGGGGTCGCCTCCGTTGCGCCGGATCGGCGAGTGCGGCGCGGCGCGCTCGCGGTTCTGCTCCTGGATGGCGCTGAGCGCCGCCAGCTCGCCGATGATCACGATCGTGTCGCCGGCGGAGAGCCGGAAATCGCCGCGCGGCCGCAAGTCCTCGCCGTCGCGGTTGCGCCAGTACAAAATTGTCACGTCGCGCTGGTCCTCGATTGTGCGCACCAGCCGGTTGTCGAGCACGCCGTCGCGGGCGACGGTCAGCTCGACGGTCGAGAGCAGCTTGCCGCCGACGTAGAGCGCGTTGGTGATGCCCTTGCCCACCGCCGCAGCCGCCAGGGTCGGCGCCGCCAGCGCCGAGGTGCTGAAGGCGGTCTTGATGCCGAAGGCCGATGCCAGCTTGCCGCCCAGCGAATCATTGAAGACCCGCATCACGATGTGCAGCTCGGGCCGCAGCTCGCGGGCGGTCAGGGCGATGTCAAGGTTGGTCAGATCGTCGCTGGTGACGACGGTGATCGAGCGGGCGCGGCGGACCCCCGCCTGCTCCAGCAGCTCGGGCTGGCGCGCGTCGCCGATCAGCACCGGCACCTTGCGGCCCTGGACCAGCTCGTTGAACGGCCCCTCCTGGCGGCTGTCGATCGCCACCACCTCGTGGCCGTCGCCGATCAGCTGATTGACCACCCGGAAGCCGATCTTGCCCAGCCCGCACACAATGATATGGTCGCGATAGGTTGACGCCAGCGCCATCTGCCAGGCCTCCCGCCGGTTGCGTTTGTCGAAAACGAACAGCCCGATATTGAGCGCGCCGCGGCCGATCAGAAACAGATTGACCGCCGGCGCCAGGTAAAACGCCAGCTGCATCGCCAACTGGCGCGGCGGCGGCTCGGGGTTCAGCGTCATCTGCTTGAAGGCGACGTACAGCGCCTGCTGGAAGCCCAGCCGCTGCGGCAGCACGTCGTAGAAGCGCATGATCAGCCAGGCGAAGCCGAACCAGGCCAGCAGCAGCGCCGCCAGCCAGCCCCACGAGTCCCGCATGATCAGCCCCGCGTCGCGCAGGGCCGCCAGCGCCACCCGCCGCCGCCGCCCGCGCCGCGCCCGTCGTTTCTCAGCCATGCTCCCTCCGCCCGAATCCGGCCTATTGTACCCGCAGCCCGCCAGCCGCCGCCAGCGGGATTCGCATGCTGGCGGATTGTATATCTGGTCGCTAAACAATCAAGGGCCGAAATCGGCGAAAAGCGCCGATTTCACGGTCTGGCGGCGCGATTTCGCCCCCTGCGCCATTGACACAAGGCTAATGTATGCTATCCTATTCTTATCTTTGTTAGGTAACAATATACACAAAGGCGGTGAGATGATGGCACGCATCTACGACAACATTACTGAGCTGATCGGCAACACGCCGCTGGTGCGGCTGGGCAAGGTCAATCAAACCCAGGCCACGGTGCTGGCGAAGCTGGAGTTTTTTAACCCAGCGAGCAGCGTCAAGGACCGGATCGGCCTGGCGATGATCGAGGCCGCCGAGGCCGAGGGCCGCATCGAGCCCGGCAAAACGACGATCATCGAGCCGACCAGCGGCAACACCGGCATCGGCCTGGCCTTCGTCGCCGCCGCCAAGGGCTACCGGATCATCCTGACCATGCCCGAGACGATGAGCCTGGAGCGCCGCAAGCTGCTCAAGGGCTTCGGCGCCGAGCTGGTGCTGACGCCCGGCAGCGAGGGCATGTCCGGCGCCATCCGCCAGGCCGAGGCGATCCTGGCCGAGACCCGCGACGGCTTTATGCCGCAGCAGTTCAAAAACCCGGCCAACCCGGCGGTCCATAGCCGCACCACCGCCGAGGAGTTGTGGAACGACACCGACGGCGCGATCGACATCCTGGTCGCCGGCGTCGGCACCGGCGGCACCCTGACCGGCGTCGCCTCGGTGATCAAGGAGCGCAAGCCGGGCTTCAAGGCGATCGCGATCGAGCCGGAGGCCTCGCCGGTGCTGTCGGGCGGCAAGCCCGGCCCGCACAAGATCCAGGGCATCGGCGCCGGATTCGTGCCGGACGTGCTCCAGGTCAGCCTGATCGACGAGGTGGTCCAGGTCGCCAACGACACCGCGTTCGAGTTCGCCCGCCGGCTGGCCCGCGAAGAAGGGCTGATGGTCGGCATCAGCTCGGGGGCGGCGGCCTGGGCGGCGCTCCAGGTGGCGGCCCGGCCGGAGAACGCCGGCAAGACGATCGTCTTCGTGGCGCCCAGCAACGGCGAGCGCTACCTGAGCACGCCGCTGTTCGACGCTGAATGAGGGTATGCTTAATCGAGCATTGACCTGACACTCATTCGTCACTCATTTTGTTACGCGATACTGTCCATGCGTTTCCTCTCTCTTGCTTGACCGCCGCTTTTCGTGGGACGAACGGTGGCGAGGTCGGCGCCAGGTCGGGGTGGGACCTGCGCTGGCTGGAGGTCAAAGCGCGGGGCGGCAGCAGGCTCGGGTGAGCCGCTGCC
>DASWWB010000894.1:0-5475 GCA_036406115.1 Herpetosiphonaceae bacterium | reverse complement strand
ACGCGAAATACGACCGCGCCTGCGAGCTGCGCCGCGCCGGCTGGTCCTATTCGATGATTACCGAGGAGCTGGGCGTCAATCAAAGCACCCTCAGCGGCTGGCTCCGCGATGTCCCGGTCGAGGATCGCAGTATTATCGAGGGGCGGATTAGGGCTGCGCGCACTGCATCGGGGCGAACGAATAGCGCTCATTACCAGGAGCAGAACCAGCAAAGGGCAGAACAACATCAAAATAATCTTCGACACCAGCCGCCAGATCCCCAAACGGCTTCAGAGAGTAACATGCCAAAGCGTCGTAAGATAGTTAGTAAGAAGCCACCAAATAGGACATCAACCGGAAAAACCTCAACGACTGATTATCCAAAATTACAAAAAGCAGCCATTCGGTTACGCGAACAGGGCTTTTCAATGGCTCAAATCGCTCGCCGCCTAGGTGTTCACAAAAGCTCAATTCACCGCTGGACAAGCCACATTCCGCTCAATCAGCACAATGAGGCGTCACGCCTCGAACAGCTCGCTAGCTTCCGCGATAACGCGAAATACGACCGCGCCTGCGAGCTGCGCCGCGCCGGCTGGTCCTATTCGATGATTACGAAGGAACTCGGTGTCTCGGCCAGCACGCTCAACAGCTGGTTTAAGGATGTCGTGGTCGAGGACCACAGCATCATTGAGGGACGGATTAAGGCCGCCCGCAAGGTGAGTGGCCAGAAGAATAGCGCTCGCTACCAAGCCTTAGCCCAGGAGACACGCGACGAGGGATTGCTCGAAATCCAAGCGATGTTCGCCGATGGGCTGACGGAGCGGGAGCTGTTTTTGGCGGGGTTGATGCTTTATTGGGGCGAGGGAGCAAAAACACAAAGCAGAATTGCATTGGGCAACACCGATCCGGCAATTATCAAATTATTTATGCGCTGGGTGCGTGAATCTTTAGGGCTTGCCGAAGATCGCTTTAGAGCCGGATTATACTGTTATCCCGACACTGATATTCCTCAAGCAGAAAGCTACTGGAGCGGAATTACAGGGATACCGCTGAGTCAATTCTATGAAGCTCAAATTGATACTCGCACCAATAAGCTCGCAGAAAATCAAGGGAAACAGCCTTTCGGCACACTGCATGTAAAAGTTGGAGGGGAGGGCAGCACTGACCTGCACCGCAAGGTTTTGACATGGATTGAGTTTTTGGGTAGAATGGAGACAAGCTAGCGGGAATAGCTCAGTTGGTAGAGCATCTCTCTTCCAAAGAGAAGGCCGCGAGTTCGAGCCTCGTTTCCCGCTCCACACAAAAACTGCCCTTCACAAAGGGCAGTTTTTGATTTTAGCCGCCGTATTCCCATCGACCCAACTCCCCTATCAGTCTCTTCGCCCTCCGTCTCATCGCCCTCCGTCTCACCGCCACAGACCCGCGAACAACCCGCCAGCGCACCTACCCAGCGCGGCGCAAATGTGCGATACTGGCACAGATGTGCTACACCCAACAGGCGAGGAGGGGACGAATGCGAACCATCAGCTCGAAGGACGGGACCGTTTTGGCCTACGACACCTACGGGAGCGGCCCGCCGCTGATCTACATCACGGGGGCGACATGTTTCCGGCGCTTCATGCCGATCGTGCAGGATGCGAAAGCCTTTGGCGGGGAGTTCACCGTCTACAGCTACGACCGGCGGGGGCGGGGCGACAGCGGCGACACCGGGCCATACGCTATCGAGCGGGAGATCGAGGACATCGCGGCCCTGATCGACGCGGCGGGCGGCAGGACGAGCCTGTACGGCCACTCATCGGGGGCGGTGCTGGCGCTGGAGGCGGCGCTGCGGCTGGGCGGGGGCGTCGAGGGCATCCTGCTGTACGACGCCTCCTACGTGCATGACGAGACTGAGCGGGCCGAGTACGCCCTGCTGGCCGAGCGGATCGACGGCCTGCTGCGGGCGGGCAAGAACGCCAGGGCCGTCACGACCTTCCTCAGCGACATCGGCATGCCCAAGCTGTTCGTGTGGCTGATGCGCTTCATGCCGGGCTGGAAAACCATGCGGGCGCTGGCCCCGACCCTGGCCTACGACATCGCGCTGACCAAAGACCTGCCGCCGGTCGAGCGGGCGGCCGGCGTCGGGGTGCCGGCGCACATCGTCGTCGGCGAGAAAAGCCCGGCGAGCCTGCATGCCGTCGCGCGCCAGCTGGCGGAAGCCATCCCGGGCGCCACCTTGGCCACGCTGGCGGGGCAGGATCATATGGCGAGCGCCAAAGCGCTGCTGCCGGTGCTTGTCAGCCGCCTGAAGACCGGCGCCTCGCAGCGCGCCGTCGAAGCGAGCGCCTGAGGCCGGGAGGCGCCCATCAAGACTGGCGGGGCACGGCAGGATCGCGGCCCGTCCGCGATCCTGCGGCGCCCGCATGAGCGACGGGCGCGAAGGAGCGAGCCATGCAACAGAGCATCCCAATGCCGGGCGGGGCGCTGGTGGCGCAGCTTGGAGCGTTCAGCGCCGGCGGAGTGGCGTGGATCGTGATCGTCGGGCTGATCGCGGCGGCGCTGGGCGGCATCGCGGCGGCGCGGCGGGCGCGGGCGACGGGCGCCGCGCCGATCAGCGTCATGATCATTCGCTACAAAGACCGGTGGTACATCCCGGGGACCGCGCTGCTTGGCGGGACCTACGCCGCGATCGAGCCAGTCGCCGTCGTGCCGGGGGAGATCGGCGCCCTGGCGGCGGCGATCCGGCGCGCGCTGGCGCAGGGCAATCCGGCGTTCCCGGGGGAGCGCGCCTACAGCGTCGGGAGCGACCCGATCATGCGGGCGGCCGGGCTGCGGAGCTGGAGCGCGATCGCGGCGCGGGGCGGCAGCTACGGGCTGGTCATTGAGTCCGGGGGTTGGGCGCTGTACCTATCCAGGCGGGACCGTGACGGGCGCCTTCTGCCCAGGGAGCCGGCGCGGGAGCGTCGGTGGGCCGCGCCGCCGCCGCTGGAAGAGATCGCCCGGATCCTGCTTGACGACGCCCGGCGGCAAGCGGAGGAGCGGGCGGCGAGCCGGGCCGGGGATGCGACCGGGACATAGCGGCGGCGCGGATCATCCCCGCCACGAGAGCGGGCCAACCCGGCTGGCTCCATTCGGGGCGAGCCAGGGCGGCCACACACTGCCCCGAGCCGCCCGCAGCGCCGCAGACCGCTATTCGGCGGGCAGCAGCGCGACCTCCACCGCGGCGAGGGGCGTCCAATCGGCGCCGTAGCGAGCGTGGACCTCGATCGCCAGCGGGCCGGGCGCGGGGTAGTCGGGGCTGTCGGGGGCGAGCAGCAGCTCAGGCAGCTGGGTTCCAATCTTGGCGAGCTGAGCGCCGTCGCGGACGAGGTGCCAGCAAAACCAATCGGCGTCGGGCAGCGGGGCGGCGGCGAGAGCGAGGGGCTGGCCGTGGCGGATGGGCTGGCCGGCGGCGGGCGAGCTGATCGCGGGCGGGGCGGCGAGCAGCCGGCGCCGGGTGGCGGCCAGATCGACCGTAATCACGGCGGCGGGATCGAGGCCGGGGACATTCCAGGGCAGATGCGGCGCGGCGGCGTCGAGGATTCCGGCCTCGATCAGCGCGTCATCGCCGTCGAAGTGGCCGCCGTAGAACGGCGGGGGCAGGAGCGCCTCGTCATCGTCGTAGGCCTCCTTGGGCGGCAGGGCGCGCAAAAACGCGAAGCGGCCGCCGAGGGCGGTGTTGAGCGCGCCGGCCGGATCTGCGAGAATCAGATCATGGATGCTCAGGTCGACGGAGGACAGATAATAGTGGGCGAGCAAGCGGCCGGCGCCGAACAGCCAGAGGCCGGTCGTCTCGGAGTGCTTGTGGCTTGAGCAGAGCAGCGCCAGATCGCAGCCGAGCAGCTCCGAGAGGCTCGCGCACAGCGCGGCGTGCGGCAGCTCGCGGGCGATCCGGGCGGGATCGGCGGGCGCGAGATCGCTCTCGTGGGGCGGGCGGTCCATGTCCATCGCCATCAGATTGGCATTGCCGACCAGCTCCAGGAGCGCCAGGCCGTTGTGGGGCGGATAGACGCAGATGAGCGTCTCATCAGTGCCGCGATAGGGCGGCGTCGAGCCGGGCGGCAGCAGCGCCATCGTCACCGCGCTGGCGCCTCGGTCCGCCGCCAGCCCATCCGCCAGAACCTCCTCGCCCAGGGCGGCCCGGGCCGCGCGGGCTGCGGCCTCGGCGAGCGCCGCCGGCGGCAGCGCTGTCGCCGCGAAGATCATCGACCAAGCCCGCCATCCATTGACTGGCATCGCATCATCCTCCCAAAGCGCCGGGCTTGCCCCCAGCCATGCATCGCTGATCATACGCAAGCTCGGCGGGTTCGGCCGCGAGCGGCTACAATAGCGGCGACCGGCGCGGCGACTTGCCGCGGCTAGCGGAGGACGGGCATGGCAGGCGAACTGGTATTGGTGACGGGGGGGACGGGCTTCCTGGCGGGGCACTGCATCGCGCGGCTGCTGGGCGCGGGCTACCGCGTGCGGGCGAGCGTGCGGGCGCTGGCGCGGGGGAGCGATGTGCGGGCGGCGCTCCAAGCGGCGGGGATCGAGCCGGCGGATGACGCGCTCAGCTTCGCCGAGGCCGACCTGAGCGCCGACGGGGGCTGGGCCGAGGCGGCGGCAGGCTGCGACTACGTCCTGCACATCGCCTCGCCGTTCCCGAGCGGCGTGCCGAAGCATGAGGACGAGGTCATCGGGCCGGCGCGGGACGGCGCGCTGCGCGTGTTGCGGGCGGCGCGGGACGCGGGGGCGCGGCGGGTCGTGCTGACCTCCTCGTTCGCGGCGATCGGCTACGGCCACCCGCCGACCGAGCGCGCGTTCACCGAGGAGGACTGGACCGACACCGGCGCGCGGAATGTGGGCGCCTACATCAAATCGAAGACCCTGGCGGAGCGGGCGGCGTGGGACTTCATCGAGCGCGAGGGCGGCGGGCTGGAGCTGGCGTCGATCAACCCGACCGGCATCTTCGGGCCGGCGCTGAGCGACGACTACTCGACCTCGGTCGGCCTGATCAAGCAGATGCTGGAGGGCGCGATGCCGGGCGTGCCGCGCATCACCTTCGGCGTCGTGGACGTGCGAGACGTGGCGGACCTGCATCTGCGGGCCATGACCGACCCGGCGGCCAAGGGCGAGCGCTTCCTGGCGGTGGCGGGCGAGCCGCTGAGCATGGCCGAGGCGGCGGCGCTGCTGCGGGAGCGTTTGGGCGCCGCCGGGGCGCGGGTGCCGACGAAGGTCATGCCCGACTGGCAGATCAAAGCGCTGGCGCTGGTCTCGCCGGGCATGAAGCCGATCATCCACGACCTGGGCAAAGTCAGGCGCGGCAGCAGCGACAAGGCGCGGCGGCTGCTGGGCTGGGCGCCGCGCTCGCGGGAAGACGCGCTGCTGGCCACCGCCGAGAGCCTGGTGCGGCACGGCGTGCTGCTGCGGCTGGGCGAGCGGGGGTAGCGCGGGCTAGGCGGCCGGCCTGCGCGCGGCGATGGGACAAGCGGCGCGGCG
>DASWWB010000893.1:0-5698 GCA_036406115.1 Herpetosiphonaceae bacterium | reverse complement strand
GCGAGGCCGCCAGCGAAGGCCGGCTGCGGACGGTCAAGGGCTTCGGCGCCAAAACCGAGGCGCGCATCCTGGAGGCGATCGCGCGCTACCAGAGCCGCTCCGGCCGGCTGCGGCTGGGCGACGCGCTGCCGATCGCCGAGGAGCTGGTCGCCGCGCTCCGCAACGCCGCCGAGGCTGATCAGCTGGCGCTGGCCGGCTCGCTCCGCCGCGGCGACTCGACAGTGCGCAACCTGGATCTGGTCGCCGCCGCCGCCGATCCCGCCGCGCTCCTCGCCGCCTTCACGGCGCTGCCCCAGGTCGCCGCCGTTGTCAGCAGCGGCGCCGGATCGGCCGCCGTCACCCTGCACAACGGCTTCCAGGCCGACCTGGCCGTGGTCGCGCCCGGCCATTGGGGCACGGCGCTCCAGTTCCGGACTGGCTCGCGCGAGCACCACGCGCTGCTGGCGCCGCTGGCCGCCGCCCGCGGCCTCGCGTTCGGCGCCAACGGCCTGCGCGACGCCCAGGGGGCACCCGACGGCGCCCCCAGCCCCTTCGCCAGCGAGGAGGAGGTCTACGCGGCGCTGGGGCTGCCCTGGATCCCGCCCGAGCTGCGCAACGGCTGGGACGAGGTCGAGCGCGCCCTGGCCGGGACACTGCCCGCGCTCCTCGAACAGCGCGAGCTGCGGGCCGACCTGCACTGGCACACCGAGTGGAGCGACGGCCGCGCCCCGCTGCGGGCCATGGCCGAGGCCGGGAGGCTCCTCGGCTACAGTCATATGTCCGTCGCCGATCACAGCGCCTATCTGGGCGTGACCAACGGACTGGACCCCGCCCGCCTGCGCGCCCAGCGCGCCGAGATCGACGCCCTCAACGCCGAGTTCGCAGCCCAGGGCCTCGGCTTCCGCCTGCTCCAGGGCTGCGAGGTCGATATCCTGCCCGACGGGTCGCTGGCCCTGCCCGACGAGACGCTGGCCGAGCTGGACGTAGTGATCGCCTCGCCCCACACCGGGCTGCGCCAGCCCCGCGCCGAGTCGACCGCCCGCCTGATCCGCGCCATCCAGCACCCGCACGTCGATCTGATCGGCCACCCGACCGGCAGGCTGATCAACGAGCGCGACGGCGCCGACCTGGACATGGAGGCCGTGCTGGACGCCGCCGCCGCCGCCGGCACGGCGCTCGAAATCAACGCCTCGCCCGAGCGGCTCGACCTCGACGCGCCGCTGGCCCGCCAGGCGCTCCGCCGCGGAATCCGGCTCTCGATCAACACCGACGCCCACGCCCCCGGCCACCTGGCGGCGGTCGGCCTGGGCGTGCTCACCGCTCGCCGCAGCGGCGCCCGCGCCGAAGATATCCTCAACACCTGGAGCTACGAGCAGCTGACAGACTGGCTGCGCACCCATAAGTCCTGATCCGCGCTGAACGCTGGAGGAACGCATGGATTGTCTCTTCTGCCGGATCATCGCCGGCGAGATCCCCGCCCGCACCATCGCCGAAAGCGAGACGGCGCTGGCTTTCCTGGATATCAACCCCGTCAGCAAAGGGCACGCGCTGGTCATCCCCCGCCGCCACTGCGCCGATCTCTTTGACGCCGATCCCGCCGACCTGGCGGGCGTGGCCGCCCTCTCCCAGCGCGTCGCCGGCCAGCTCAAGGCGGCGCTCGGCTGCGACGGGCTGAATGTCAGCCAGCACAACGGCCCGGCCGCCGGCCAGGAGATTTTCCACTACCACGTCCATCTCATCCCGCGCTGGACCGGCGACGGCGTGCTGCGCACCTGGCAGCCGCTGGCCGATCCCGGCAATCTCGACGAACTGGCCGGCAGCATCCGGGCCGCAGGAGGCGACGCATGAGCAAAGATCCCAACGATATGGTGATCCTCGAAGAAGATCTGGTGCCGGATCCGGAGCCCAACGCCGTCCCCACCGCCATCCTGGAGGAGGACGAGGACGCGGCGCCGCGCGGGATGGGCCTCCAGACGATCGCCTTTTTCATCGGCGTGCTGGTGATTATCCTGCTGGTGATTTTGCTGGCCAGCGGCGGCACCCTCAATCTGTTCAATGTGGGCGGCAGCGCGGCCAACGTCAATCCCCGCGCCGGCAGCCTCCAGCCCCAGCTCAGCGGCCAAACCGGCGGCCAATCGCTCACCGCCGGCGGCCAGGCCGGCGTGGACGCCCTCGGCTCCATCCCGGACTTCGTGGCCCAGATCGATCCGCTGTTCCGCTCGTATTGGCAAACCTACGGCGGCGTCGAGGTCTTCGGCAAGCCGATCAGCGGGATGCTGGAGGAAAACGGCCGCAAGTTCCAGTGGTTCGAGCGCTCCCGACTCGAATACTGGCCCGAGCACGAGGGGACGCGCCACGAGATCCAGCCCGGCCGGCTCGGCGTCGAGTACACCAAAAACCGCCAGTTCCCGACCCAGGAATATTTCGTCAACCGGCCGGGCCTGCAATACGAGGAGGTCACCCAGCACGGCATCCGCGGCGCGTTCCTCGACTACTGGCTGAAGCACGGCGGCGTCGATATCTTCGGCTATCCGATCAGCGACGAGCTGCAAGAGATCCTGCCCGAGGACAACGCCTACCACACCGTCCAGTATTTCGAGCGCGCCCGCTTCGAGCTGCATCCCGGCGCCGCCCAGCCCGTGATGCTGGGCCGGCTCGGCGACGGCCTCCACAAGCAAGGCAGCGAGCCCAATATCATCGATCCGGTGAAACCGACGCCGGTGCCGATCACGCCGTAACCATGCAGGGGTCAGGGATCAGGGGTCAGGGATCAGGCCCGGCGTCAAAGCCGGAAAGATCCCCTCGCGCGCCGCGCCATCTCGGAGCTCGGCCTGGCCCCTGATCCCTGACCCCTCCTTGCGCAAGGAGACCATCCCGATGAGCGAGCCGAAGCTGACGATGTATGGCGCCCCCTGGTGCGGGGACTGCAAGCGGGCCAAGAAATTCCTCGGCGAGCAGCGCATCCACTATCGCTGGATCGATGTCGAGCAAGACCCGGCGGGGCTGGCGTTCGTGGAGGAGGCCAACCAGGGCAAGCGGATCATCCCGACGCTGATCTTCCCCGACGGCTCGCTGCTGGTGGAGCCGAGCAACGCCGAGCTGGCGGCCAAGCTGGGCCTGCAAACCAAGGCGCGGATGCAATACTACGACCTGATTGTCATCGGCAGCGGCCCGGCCGGCCTGACAGCGGCGCTCTACGCCGCCCGCGAGGGGCTGGAGGTGCTGGTGATCGAGCGCGCCGGCGTCGGCGGCCAGGCCGGCGTCACCGAGCGGCTCGACAACTTCCCCGGCTTCCCCGAGGGCATCGCCGGCGGCGAGTTCGCCGATCGGCTGGCGCTCCAGGCGCGGCGCTTCGGCGTCGAAATCCTCCAGGCCCAGGAGATCGCCGGGCTGCGGATCGAGGCCGAGTCGCGCTATGTCGTCACCAACGACGGGGCGGAGTACGGCGCGCGGGCGCTGCTGCTGGCGACCGGCTCGACCTACCGCCGGCTCAACGTGCCGGGCGAGGATGCGCTGATCGGCGCCGGCGTCCATTTCTGCGCCACCTGCGACGGCCCGTTCTACAAAGGCCAGGAGGTGGCGGTGGTCGGCGGCGGCAACAGCGCCGGCGAGGAAAGCCTGTTCCTGGCGCGCTTCGCCTCCAAGGTCAGCATCCTGGCGCGGGGCGATGAGCTGCGCGCCAGCAAAGTCGTCCTCGATAAGATCGCCGAAACGCCCGGCGTCGAGATCTGCTACAACACCGAGGTCGTGGAGTTCCAGGGCGAGGGCAAGCTGAGCGGCCTGACTGTCCGCGACCGGCTGAGCGGCGAATCGCGGACGCTGACGCCGGCAGGCGCCTTTATCTTCATCGGCCTGTTCCCGAACAGCGGCTGGCTGCCGGCGGCGGTGACGCGCGACGAGCGCGGCTTCGTCGTCACCGACGCGACCCTCGCCACCAGCGTCCCCGGGATCTACGCCGCCGGCGACGTGCGCCAGGGCAGCACCAAGCAGGCCGCCAGCGCGGTCGGCGAGGGCGCCACGGCGGCGCTGATGATCCGGGAGTACTTGAAGACGGTGTAGGGATCAGGGATCAGGGATCAGGCCGAACGACGAAATAGCCGGTGCTGCCAAGGATTCCATCCAGCCTCACGACCGGCCCTGACCCCTGATCCCTATCGAGCACATTGAACCGACTCGCGCCGCCGGGGATGAGTCATGCACAACCCGACAGCCGCTAGCTGACAGCCGAATCCTCAATTCCGCCCAACGGCCGTCGCCAACGTAGCAAGCCTGTGCTAAGATAGCAAGCCACACCATAAGGCGGGAGTTGCGATGAGTGAAGCAGCCGCGAATGAACTGACGTTTCTGTTCACCGACATCGAGGGCAGCACAAGCCTCTGGGAGCACCAGCCCGAGGCGATGCAAGCAGCGCTGGCCCGCCACGACGCCCTGATGCGCCAGCATATCCGCCGCCGCCACGGCCGGGTCTTCAAAACCGTCGGCGACGCCTTCTACGCCGTCTTCGCCAACGCCCTGGAGGCGCTGCGGGCCGCGATCGACCTCCAGCACGCCCTCCACGAGGCCGACTGGGGCGGGATCGACGAGATCAAAGTGCGTATGGCCATCCACACCGGCGGCGCCGAGCAGCGCAACGGCGACTATTTCGGCCCCACCCTCAATCGCATCGCACGCCTGCTGGCGGTGGCCCACGGCGGCCAGATCCTGCTCTCGGGCGCCACCCGCCAGGCGATCGGCGACGAGCTGCCCGGCGAGGCCGAGCTGCGCGACATGGGCCAATACCAGCTGCGCGATATCATCAGGATCGAGCAGATTTTCCAGGTGCTGGCGCCCGGCCTGCCCGACGAATTCCCCCCGCTGCACGCCAGCACATCCACGCCCCACAACTTGCCGGTCCAGGTGACAAGCTTCATCGGCCGCGAGGAGCTGATCAGCCAGAGCTGCCAGCAGCTGCGCCAAACCCATCTGCTGACCCTGACCGGCTCCGGCGGCACCGGCAAAACCCGGCTCTCGCTCCAGGTCGCCGAGCGGCTGCTCCGGCGCTTCCCCGACGGCGTCTGGTTCGTCGAGCTGGCGCCGCTCAGCGACCCCAGCCTCGTGCCCCAGGCGATCGGCCAGGCCGTCCGCCTGCGCGAGGAGCGCGACCAGCCGCTGATGATGACGCTCGGCGAGTATTTCGGCGCCAAACAGATGCTGCTCATCCTCGATAACTGCGAGCACCTGATCGACGCCGCCGCCCAGGCCGCCGAGGCCCTGCTGCGCCAATGCCCGCAGCTGCGGGTCCTCGCCACCAGCCGCGAGGCGCTCAGCATCGCCGGCGAGACCACGCTGCGCATCCCGTCGCTCCAACTGCCGGACCCGGCGGGCGAGGATCTGGAGCCGCTCGCCGCCAGCGAGGCGGTCCGGCTGCTGCTGGACCGGGTGCGGGCGGTCCAGCCGAGCTTCGCGCTCACCGCCCAGAACGCCGCAGCGATCGCCGCGATCTGCCGCCGGCTGGACGGTATCCCGCTGGCGCTGGAGCTGGCGGCCGCCCGCTTCAAAGTGATGGATGTCGAGAGCATCGCCGGCAGGCTCGACGATCGCTTCAAGCTGCTGACCAGCGGCAACCGCACCGCCCTGCCCCGCCAGCAAACCCTGCGCGCCCTGATCGACTGGAGCCACGATTTGCTCGCGCAGACCGAGCAAATCCTGCTGCGCCGGCTGGCGGTGTTCGCGGGCGGCT
>DASWWB010000892.1:0-2702 GCA_036406115.1 Herpetosiphonaceae bacterium | reverse complement strand
ATGGAGCTGACGCCGCCCGATGCCAGCCGCCTGCTGCCCGACCAAGTCCAGCTGCGGGTGGATCGGATCGTCGCTGCGACCCTCAAGCTGCTGCCGCGGCCCCTGCCGCCGCAACGGCTGGGCATTCGCACATGGGCGATCGCCTACTGGCTGAGTCCGGAGGTCGCCGGCCGCCGCGATGTCAATGTTCCGTTTGAGCAGCCCATCATCGAGTATCACGACGACGGCAGCGCTGACGTGCGGGCGGTAACGCACAATCTCTGGCAGGCCTGGCAAACCCTGATGCGCTACGGCGATGGCTGCCTGGTGCGCGAGCCGCCCGAACTCGTCGAGCGCTTCCGCCGCAGCGTCGCCGGTATGGCGGCGCTGTATGGACTCGCGCCGGCCGAGCCTGAGCCCTGAGCCGGCGCTGCAAACAGACTCAGGCCATCACTTCGACGGTGAAGCCGCCGGGGGCCTGGACGTAGAAGGTCCAGGCGTGGTGGCGGGCCGGCGGCTCGACCGCGAAGCCGTCCGCGCGCAGACGCTCGTTGAGGGCGTCGACCTGGGCCTCGCTTTCCTGGCCGAAGCCGATGTGGAAGGTGGCGGGGTAGGCGACAGTCTGGCGGCTGCCGGCCTTCATCAGGGTCAGCACCAGGCCGCCGTCGTCCATCAGCGCGGCGAAGTTCTGCCGCCCCTCGCCGGCGTCAAGGTCGCGCAGGCCGAAATAGGTTTCCAAAAAGGCCTTGGCGGCCTGGACATCGGTCACGGTCAGATTGACATGGTTCAGTTTCATCGCACGCTCCTCCGCTGCAAGACAAGAATGGATCCGCGCCGGCCGGACGCACGACCAATCATAGCTGGCTGGTGCGCAGGTGGAGGCCTGGCGGCCGAACCCTGGAGCCGCGCAGGCGCCAAACACAGGCCACCGGCGCCGGGCGGGGCCGCTCATTGGCGACCAAACTCTCCACCCCGGCTCCAGGGTTGGCCGGGCGCGGCTCAGAAATCGCAGCGGTCGGGGGCGCCGGTCAGCTCGCTCCAGCGGGTCGAGAGCAGGCGGGCGTAGTCGCGGGGCGGCAGGCCGTAGGCGCCGAGCGCCAAGCCGTCGTTGGCCTCGATCAGCAGCGTGCGACCGTCGGCGGCCAGGCCGAAATCCAGGGCGCAGCCGCGCGGCTGGCCGGCCCAGGCGGCGACGGCGCCGTCGATGACCCGCCAGTCGTACTGGCCGCGCCAATCGCCGCGATAGGGCCGAACGTCGAGGATCGCGCCGTGGCGCACGAAGCAGCGCCACTCGCGCACGAAGCGCACCGGCTCGGCGCACCAGACCGGCGTATCGCGCGCCGGATCGCCGCAGCCGATCAGGTCGCCGGGGCCGCGCACCAGCACCCCGGTGAATTTCTTGAACTCGTCGCGCGGCTTGACGAAGACCGGCCACTGCTCGGGGCTGCCGGCGATTGTGTCGATCGTCGACTCCCAGATCCGGCGGCCGAGCAAGCCGCGCAGCGGCTCCGGGTAGGTCGGCAGGGCCGGCGGCTCGACGCCCAACGCTGCCAGCGCCAGCGCCAATCGATCCATGAAATCGACGACGATATCCTCGCGCTCCAGGCCGGGCAGGATTGACTCGATCTCCCCGTAGCCGATCAGCTCCCAGCCCAGCTCGCGGAAGCCGGCGGCGGCGACGGCCAGGTTCGGCGACACGTACTCGCCCGCCTCGTCGCGGCGCAAAAAGACCCGCATCTTTCCTTCCTCTCAATCAATCAGTCTCGCCCCGCGCATCCAGCGGCGCGGCGGCCGGCGCCATTCTAGCACAGCGGTCTCGGCCGCCCCGCCTCAGCCAGGCGTGAGGCGGCAGGCAGTGCGGCGGGCTGGAAGCCGGCTACAATAAACCGGAGAAGTTGCAAGGAGGTGCGCAATGGGATGGATGAATCGGCGGCTGGCGGCGGGGTGCGTCGCGCTGGGCGCGCTGGCCGGCCTCGCGGGCTGCCAGGCCGGGACAGATCGGCCGGCGGCGAGCCCGACCGCCGCCCTCGCCCCTGCGGCAGCAAGCCCTTCGCTTGGCGCCACGCCCCAAGCCGCCCGCCCGACCATCAGCCCCGCCGCCCAGCCAACCGCGACGGATTCGCCGCCCGCCGCCGCGCCCAGCGCGACACCGCAGCCCGCCGAGCAGCGCTGGGACTATCCGATCGGCAAGGCGGACGGCATCCCCGGCGACGGCTTCTACATCCGCCACGGCTACGCTGCGGAAAACACCTGGTACAACCCCGGCTACTGGCACACCGGCGAGGACTGGTACGCCCAAGCCGACGCCGAAACAGCCGGCGCCGAGGTCTACGCCGCCGCCGCCGGCACGGTGGCCTATGTCGGCGGCAACTACCCGGGCCGCGTGGTGATCATCAGCCACGGCGAGCTATTTTCGATGTACGGCCACCTCGACCCAGCGGTGCTGGTGGCCGAGGGCCAGGCGGTGGAGCGCGGCACGCCGCTCGGCCTGGTGCTGCGGCGCGGCGACGCGGTCCCCAATCATCTTCATTTCGAGGTCCGCCGCTTCCTAACGACGGCGGCGGTCAACGGCGCGTCGCCGCGCCACCCGTTCCGCTGCGGACCCGGCTGCCCGCCCGGCCCCGGCTATTGGCCGATCGCCGATCCCGAGCCGCCGGCGGCCCTGGGCTGGCGCAACCCGACCCACGCCATCGCCGGCCGGGGCTTCGCGGCGCTGGGCTCCG